>USCJ01000057.1 GCA_900553215.1 uncultured Collinsella sp. | reverse complement strand
CCGCCGAAAAAGCCCAGCAGCGACGGCACAAGTGCCAGATTGGAGAATGTCCGCGAAACCGTGTTGCTGGCCAACAAGGGCGTCGACAACAAGACTGTCCCCGTCATCCTGTGCGACGAGGACGACGTCGCCGGCAACCACGGCGCCACCATCGGCCACGTCCGCGACGAGCAGCTGTTCTACCTCGCCTGCCGCGGCCTTGACCAAAACGCCGCCGAGGACCTGTTCATCCGCGCCAAGCTGGAGGACGCCGCGCTTTCCGCCACCGATGAGCGCACCCGCGCCGCCGTCGTCCGCCTGGGCAACAACCTGATCGACAACTTTGAGGAGGAGCTCGCATGATCGACACCGAGCACGTTAAATGCGATACCTGCACCGCCCCCGAGCCCATGATGCTCGACGCCAGCGACGAGGCTTCGCGCGGCTGGCCCACCGTGGACATCGAGAATAACCCCTACAAGGGCCAGTTCCCGCTGTTCCAGCAGCACCCCGAGATCGCCTTTCTCGATAGCGCTGCCACCGCGCAGCGCCCCGCCTGCGTGCTCGACGCCGAGCGCGACTTCTACCAGCGCATGAACGCCAACCCGCTGCGCGGCCTGTACTCGCTATCCGTCGAGGCCACCGACGCCATCGCGAAGGTCCGCCAGCAGATCGCTGACCTCATCGGCGCCTCACAGGCCAACGAGGTCGTCTTCACCCGCAACACGAGCGAGTCGCTCAACCTGGTCGCTAAGAGCTTTGCGCCCACAGTGCTCGAACCGGGCGACGAGGTCGTCATCACCATCATGGAGCACCACTCCAACCTGATTCCGTGGCAGCAGGTCTGCCGCGAGACCGGCGCCAAGCTCGTCTACCTCTACCCCACCAAGACCGGCCAGCTCACCACCGAGGAGGTTCTTGCCAAGGTGGGTCCCAAGACCAAGATCCTAGCCGTGGGACAGGTCTCCAACGTGCTGGGCGTCGAGAACCCGGTCAAGAACCTCGGCAAACTCGTGCACAAGTACGGCGGCTACCTGGTCGTCGACGGCGCGCAGTCGCTGCCGCACATGCCGGTCGATGTGGCCGACCTGGGCGCCGACTTCTTTGCCTTTAGTGCGCACAAGGCCATGGGCCCCATGGGCATCGGCGTGCTGTGGGGCAAGATGGACCTGCTCAACGCCATGCCGCCCATGCTTACCGGCGGCGAGATGATCGATTCGGTCACCGAGCAGAACGCTGTCTGGGCTCCCGTCCCCGAGAAGTTCGAGGCCGGCACGCAGGACGCCGCCGGCATCTTCGCCACGGGCGCCGCACTCGATTACCTGGTCAACACGGTGGGTTACGAGAACATCCAGGCCCGCGAGCAGGCACTCGTCCACTATCTGATGGGCGAACTCATGCAGCTCGACTTTGTCCAGATCATCGGCTCCATCTATTGGGACAACCACCACGGCGTCGTGAGCTTTAACGTCAAGGGCATCCACCCGCACGACGTAGCGAGCATCATGGACATGGACGGCGTCTGCATTCGCGCCGGCCACCACTGTGCGCAGCCGCTGCTCACCTGGCTGGGCGTCGAGAACCTTGCCTGCTGCCGCGCCAGCGTGGCCTTCTACAACGACAAGGCCGATATCGACAAGTTCATCGCCGGCCTGCATCACGTTTGGAGCACGTTCAATGGGTAATCTGTACACCTCCACCACGTTTATGGAGCACAACTCGCACCCCGACTACAAGTACGAGATGGACGCCCCCACGCACGAGCACGACGGCATCAACCCCAGCTGCGGAGACGAGCTCACCTTGCAGCTACGTGTCGAGAACAACGTGATCGAGGAGGCCTCCTTTACCGGCCACGGCTGCGCCATCAGCCAGGCAAGCGCCGACATCATGGCCGACCTCATCACCGGCGAGACCGTCGAGGAAGCTCGCCGCTTGGCAGAGCTCTTCCTCGCCATGATCCGCGGCGAGCAGCTCTCCGAGGAGGACTTGGAAGACCTGGACGAGGCCGCCCAGCTCCAGGACATCTCGCACATGCCCGCCCGCGTCAAATGCGCCGAGCTCGCCTGGCGCACCCTCGACGGCATGCTCACGGGACAAAATAATCAGTAGTATTTGTCCCAAATCTTAAGAATTTTGTTGGCCGAATCGCTTGACAAGAGTGGTTCGGCCATTTTCTATTCCGAACCCTCAGCCTGAGCATTCACCCGAACATAAGCGCGCACGATACGAGAGACGGTACTCTTGCTGATTCCCGTATATCGTTCGATCTCGCGCACCGTGTAGCCGACATCGTGCAGGGCGAAAATGATTCCATCTCGCCGCGAGGGCGCTACGGTCTTGAGTTCGTTGAGCGGCACGCCCAGGCGCTTCGCCATCTTGTCGGCAAACGCACGCCGCTCCCACTCTGTCTCATCCATATCGTGAATCACCGGATCGGAACCATCGGGCATCGACAGAGAATAATCCAGAAACCCCTTGGCAGACTCAAAGAGCTCAAGCACACAAGAAGGGTCCGAAAATCCCCTCGTCGTATCGTTGTCATACGCTCTCAGATACTCGGCAAAGCTGCTCCAGGGATAACGCTCGATCAGGGCGATACCCGCCTCCTGCGGATTAGCGTGAACATAGCGAATGGCAGCCATTAGATAACGGTCGGTATCGAGCGAGCGCCGGTCAAAACGGTTCTGGAACAGATGACCCGTGCGCCCCGTGCGCTTATTGAACCGCCGCGCGTACGTCAAAAGCAGCCGGTGCATCGCCGCGCTCATCGCGTCCTCGTAATCTGCAAGCACCAAATGCACGTGATTGCCCATAAGGCACCAGGCGATAACCGTCACGCCCGCCTCGCGGCAGCACTCGCGCATCAGCTCCAAAAACTCCCGCCGGTCTTCATCGCCCTCAAAGATGAGCTGTTTGCCCGCACCGCGAGCACAGACATGGTAAAAGCCCGTAACCGTTCTCCAAACGCGCTGCATGGCGCTCCCTTCGCCGGGATCTGCTTGCCATCCAATACAGCACGATTGAAGCGTGCCATCAAAACATTCACGCAAAACAATACACTCGCGCGGCAAAAGGCAGTAAACAGGCGGCGAACGGCACCGTTGCAACAGGTCAACCCCCGCAACGCTTACAAGAGCCGACCAAAAGCTTGCCCAAGACGGACCCCCTCTATGGAAGTTCGCGACCACAGAACATAGAGTTAAACCGTTTCAATTAAAACTTCCAGACTTCTCGCTACGAAAACTGAGCCGTTCGCCGAATATTCCGTGCATTTCGCGGTATTATAGGGGCTGCATGTCATGTCCCTTTCGAAGGGTCGCCCGGCAATCGCCAGCCACGACCCCCAGACGGGACGCCAACACGATAGAGAGGAGAGGCATGCAGTACTCACAGGAAGTGGAGAACATGTGCCCCGTTGCCAAGGGTGCATACCACGGCCCCGCACCCATCCCCGAGGAGGGCAAGTGGGTCCAGGCTAAGGAGATTTCCGACA
The DNA here is from genome assembly GCA_900553215.1 of uncultured Collinsella sp. Classification (GTDB taxonomy): domain Bacteria; phylum Actinomycetota; class Coriobacteriia; order Coriobacteriales; family Coriobacteriaceae; genus Collinsella. The sequence continues at coordinate 4,325 of USCJ01000057.1, read as the reverse complement.
TCTCCGGTCTTACGCACGGTGTGGGTTGGTGCGCACCTCAGCAGGGCGCCTGCAAGCTCACGCTGAACGTCAAGGACGGCATCATCGAGGAGGCCCTCGTTGAGACCATCGGCTGCTCGGGTATGCCCCACTCTGCCGCCATGGCTTCCGAGATCCTTCCCGGTAAGACCATCCTCGAGGCCCTCAACACCGACCTCGTCTGCGACGCCATCAACGTTGCTATGCGCGAGATCTTCCTGCAGATCGTTTACGGCCGCAGCCAGACCGCGTTCTCCGAGGGCGGCCTGCCCGTGGGCGCCTCCCTCGACGACCTCGGCAAGGGCCTTCGCTCTCAGGTCGGCACCATGTTCGGCACCAAGGCCAAGGGCGCTCGTTACCTTGAGCTCGCTCAGGGCTACGTCACCCGCATGGCTCTCAACGACAAGAACGAGATCATCGCATTCGAGTTCCTGAACCTCGGCAAGTTCACCGACGCCGTCAAGGCCGGCAAGACCCCCGAGGAGGCCATCGCTGGCGCTATGGGCCACTATGGTCAGTGGGAGAACGCTGCCAAGTACATCGACCCGCGCACCGACGAGGAGACTCACTCCGTCGCCAGCGTGTTCCCGGTTCACGAGTAGAAAGGGAGGGAAATAACTATGACTGTTACGTTCGAAGGTTACGAGCGCCGCGCTGACAAGATCAACAAGTGCCTCGCCGACAACGGCATCGCCTCCCTCGAGGAAGCTCTGCAGATCTGCACCGACAAGGGCTTCAACCCGCGTGAGATCGTCAACAACACCCAGTCCATCGCCTTCCAGAACGCCGAGTGGGCCTACACCCTCGGTTGCGCTCTCGCTGTCAAGCGTGGCGCCAAGACCGCTTCTGAGGCTGCCGCCATCATCGGCGAGGGCATCCAGGCCTTCACCGTTCCCGGCTCCGTCGCCGAGGACCGCAAGGTCGGTCTGGGCCACGGCAACCTGGGCGCTATGCTGCTCTCCGACGACACCGAGTGCTTCGCCTTCCTGGCTGGCCACGAGTCCTTCGCTGCCGCTGAGGGTGCTATCGGCCTGGCTCTGAACGCCAACAAGGCTCGCAAGAAGCCGCTGCGCGTCATCCTCAACGGTCTGGGCAAGGACGCTGCTCAGATCATCGCCCGCATCAACGGCTTCACCTACGTGAAGACCCAGTTCGACTACTACACGGGCGAGCTCAAGGTCGTCGAGACCATCCCCTACTCCGATGGTCCCCGCGCTGCCGTTAACTGCTACGGCTCCGACGACGTCCGCGAGGGCGTTGCCATCATGTGGCACGAGAACGTCGACATCTCGATCACCGGTAACTCCACCAACCCCACGCGCTTCCAGCACCCCGTCGCTGGCACCTACAAGAAGGAGCGCCTCGAGGCTGGCAAGAAGTACTTCTCCGTCGCTTCTGGTGGCGGCACTGGCCGTACCCTGCACCCGGACAACATGGGCGCCGGCCCCGCCTCTTACGGCATGACCGACACCATGGGCCGTATGCACTCCGACGCCCAGTTCGCTGGTTCTTCCTCCGTGCCTGCGCACGTCGACATGATGGGTCTCATCGGCATGGGCAACAACCCCATGGTCGGTGCCACCGTCGCTTGCGCTGTCGCCGTCGAGGAGGCCCTCAAGGCCTAATCGCGCCCGCGCGATGCTCATATAGTTGAGCTTTAGAGCCGCTACCTTTTAAGGTGGCGGCTCTTTTTGTTTGCACTGTCGCAGGGTAGCTAATGCCGATATATCAGTTGGGGCGATATACGAGATGTGATGAGATGGAGCATCAGAACGCCCATGACGCCCACCTGCCATATGTGCCCTTTACCGATTTGCCGAGTCTTTGCGGCCCCATTGCCGATCACCCGTGCGACAATGCGCCGGACGAGAAAGGAATCCGATGGAATCGACTGATGTACTGGTAATTGGATCTGGCATTGCGGGCCTTTGCGCCGCCATCGAAGCGGCGCGCGCGGGCGTGACCGTCACTGTGGCAAGCGCCGGCAAGACTATGAGTGGATCAAGCTTCTTCCCCGGAACCTGGGGCTTGGGGCTTATCGGACCCGTTAACGAAGACGACGAACAAGACCTTATCGATACCATCCAGACCGTTGGTGGCGGCGTCGCCGACCCCGATCTTGTCCAGACGTTTGTCCACAGCATTCCCCAGGCAATTGAATGGCTCGAGCAAGACCTGGGCGTTGAGCTCCAGCGTCCGCAAAGCGCCGAGAGCGCCCAGCAAAAGCAGTTTATCCCCTGCTTTGACCACAAGACGCGCATGTGGCGCGGCCTCACCCGCAAACCCCTTGAGGACGCTCTGACAGCCCGGATCGAGTCGCTCGGCATTCGCCTGCTCCCCCGCCATGAGCTTATCGACCTTGTTGAGGACACGAACGGCAGAATAACCGGAACCGTGCTCTACGACCTCACCGAAAATCGAATCGTGCCCTTTGCTGCCAAGGCCACGATCATCGCAGCCGGTGGCACAAGCGGCCTGTTCGAGCGCAGCCTTACGTCGGCTGATGTGCTCAGCTCCTCGCAGGCCATCGCGCTGGCGCACGGCGCAACACTTACTAATATAGAGTTCATGCAGATGATGCCCGGCTTCATCGAGCCCAAGCGAAACCTTGTATTTAACGAGAAGACCTGGCGCTACGTCAAGTTCGACCAGTCGGTCGATATTGCCGACGGCAAGCTAAACGATCTGCTCGAGCAACGCTCCGGATATGGTCCCTTCACTTCGCGTCTGGATTCTCGCGCTATCGACCTAGCCATCGACCAAGCGGGAGCCGAAGACCTGGCGCTCCACTACGACTTCCCCCGCGAGGACGTCCCCGAGTTTGTGCAGACCTTTGCCACCTGGCTACAAGACGAGCACGGCATCGCGCCGACCGACGAGATGCGCGTGGCGATGTATGCCCACGCCGCCAACGGCGGTATCAAAATCGACAAGACCGCGTACACGGGCGTTGAGGGCCTCTACGCCTGCGGTGAGGCAACAGGCGGCATGCACGGCGCCGACCGCATCGGCGGCTTGTCGAGTGCCAATGGCATCGTATTCGGGCGCATCGCGGGCGCATCGGCAGCTCGAGCAGCGCTGGACGCTCCCGAGGCGGCCGCTCCGATGGATATCGCCCTCCCTCAGTATGGCATTGCCACAACAGATGCCGAACGCCTGACACACAGCCTTAAGCACACGATGAGCACCTATTGCATGATCAACAGGACCGAAGCAGGTCTATCCAAGGCCCTGCAACAGCTTGAAAGCCTGAAAGACGAGGCAACTGCGCTGAGCAAGCCGCATGCCAATGACAGCGAGATCGCAGCCCTCGCCCGCCTGCAATCGCAGAATCAGCTGGCAACGGAGATGGTCAAAGCCATGCGCAAGCGGACCGAAAGCCTGGGTTCGCACTATCGATCGAATTAAACTGGACACCTATCTAGAGCAGAGCACAGCTAATCGATATCTATGGGCCCCGTGACCTCGAAGTGGCACGGGGCCCATTCGTGTCCGCACGGCAGCGTATCCTTATTCTGAGTACAGAGCGGGCAAAGCGCGCATAGACAATAGATCAGCGAGGAGGAGATATGGACAGTAGAGATATCGAGAAGTGGCGTGTCGAACTTGATAGCTACGCCAATGTGGAAGACGGCGTTGAGTATTGGCTCGCACGCGATTTAATGGAACCCATGGGATACACTCGATGGGAGAACTTCGCCGAAGTTGTTAAGAGGGCAAAAGTCTCGTGCGAAACAAACAAAACTCCAGTTGATTCCCATTTTCGTGACACCACGAAAATGATAACTGCCGGTGTCGCCGCTCGCGCGGTTAAAGACTACAAGCTTACGCGCTATGCATGCTATTAATCGCCCAAAACGGAGATTCAAACAAGCCAGAGATCGCGCTCGCCCAGGCATACTTTGCCGTGCAGACGCGCCGCCAAGAGCTCATAGAGCAGCGCTTCGCAGAGATTCAGCGCTTACAGGCGCGCCACTCGCTATCCGATTCAGAGAAACAGCTCTCGGGTATTGCGTTCAAACGCGGCGTGGACTCCAAAGGATTCGCGATCATCAAGTCGAAGGGCGACGAAGCGTTATTCGGCGGCAGAAGCACGGCGGAAATGAAGCAGCAGCTCGGCATACCCAAGAGCGCGGCATTGGCGGACAGGTTAGCCGATGTCCTCATCAAAGCAAAGGACCTTACGAACTCGATGACGGCCTTCAACGCCGAGGAACACGACCTGTACGGTCTGGACCAGATCAAGCAAGAGCACGTCGAGAACAACACAAGCGTGCGTGGCAGCCTCATCGACCGCGGAATTGTCC
>USCJ01000056.1 GCA_900553215.1 uncultured Collinsella sp. | reverse complement strand
TGGCAAGATGGGATTTGTCCGAAGCTAAACGGCTTTGGGTCACCGTGGACGGGCAGGGGCCTCGACGCGGCTAGACACGAGACACATACATTACGCGACCTCGCCCTGGTGGCCGCACACGTTGGTTGCGGCCGACGCGGGCCGCGGGCAAGTGCTTGTAAGGGGAGCCTTGCCTCTCTTGTACGAGAAAGGACGCGTAATGAAGATCATTAAAGCTAAAGACTACGAGGATATGAGCCGCAAGGCCGCCAATATCATCTCGGCGCAGGTTATCCTCAAGCCCGATTGCGTGCTGGGTCTTGCCACCGGCTCCACCCCGATCGGTGCCTACAAGCAGCTCGCTGCTTGGTACGAGAAGGGCGACGTCGACTTTGCCGAGGTCAGCACCTACAACCTGGACGAATATCGCGGCCTTTCGCACGACGATCCCCAGAGCTATCACTACTTCATGCGTGAGAACTTCTTCGATCACATCAACATCGACCTGAACAACACGCATGTGCCCGACGGTTCCAACCCCGACGCCGCCGCTGCCTGCTCTGAGTACGACAAGATCGTCGCCGCCGCCGGTTACCCGGATCTGCAGCTGCTCGGCATTGGCAACAACGGCCACATCGGTTTCAACGAGCCCGATGACCACTTCTCCAAGGGCACGCACTGCGTCGACCTCACCGAGAGCACCATTCAGGCCAACAGCCGCCTGTTCGACAGCATCGACGATGTTCCCCGTCAGGCCTACACCATGGGTACCCAGACCATCATGTATGCCCGCATGATCTTAGTCGTCGCCAACGGCGAGGCCAAGGCTCAGGCCGTGCATGACATGTGCTATGGTCCGGTTACGCCCGCGTGCCCGGCTTCGATTCTGCAGCTGCACACCAACTGCGTTGTCGTTGCCGACGAGGCCGCCCTTTCGCTCTGCGAGTAGCGCGAATCCTGCATCTCGACATAGCCTTGCCTAAGGCCTCCGCTTTGCGGGGGCCTTTTTGTTATCCCTTTCCGCCCGCTTGACCAAAATCTTGCCGCAAGCTTGGCGAATGCCGGATGTCAAACAGTTTGATTCATTCCATACCAGATTCTATGCAAAAATGCCACTAAAAGGTCGTAGACGGTAGCGGGTGCTAGGCGAGTTGAATGACATGGCTGAACCTTGTTCATTTGCGTTACACTGCCGCTTAGATGGGACAAGCTGACAAGCCATTTACCTGCTTAAAGACCGATTAGTCGAGGGATTAATAACAATCGGCCCTCGCTGTACAAAAACTTGCCGCTTGCGTACCAAAAGACAACCTAAAACACAAGGTCGCTCTATTCATAGCGCGGCTTGTATGGTCTTGCGGTTACAGTGTCCATACGGTCGAGTTGAGGAGCGGGCATGGTAAACGATTTGGACAGTATAGACGACCTCGAGCTGATGCCGCTGGGCGGAGGCTATATGGTGCGACGCGAACGCTTGATGAATGAGCTTATCGCCAAGGGCCGAAAGGCTGGCATCGTGGTTCTTTATGCGCCCGACGGGTTTGGGAAGACCTCGGTGCTGCTGCAGGACACCCATGAGGTTAAATGCGACCCGACGCGAGGCCCCGTGCGGATTATCGAGGCCGATCGCGCCACTGGGCGCGAGGTGTTTATGCAGCTCGAGGTGGTTACCGAAGAACTCAAAGACAAACCGCACTCCCTTATCGCGATTGATAATGTGCCAAACCTCGATCAGCACGATACCGAAGACCTCATCGACAGGATTCGCGGCCTGCGCGCTATGGGGGTAGGGGTCTTTATCTCCTGCCGTCCTTCAAATCGTCAACTGATTCATGGGCTGGGCGATTCGGTTAAGATCAATGCGCAGATGCTCAAGGTGCATGCCTATGAGTATTCGGCGTGGGCATCGGCGTTTTCGATCAGCACATCGCTCGACTTTTATCAGCTCACGCAGGGCGTGCCCGAGCTCGTTTCGGCATTGCAGACGGGTCTGTATGGCCAAGGCGACGTAGCCGGTCTGCTCGAAAACGAGATTGTCAACGTATATGGCGCGGCACTTGTCGATCTGGCTTCGCTCGACAATAATGCGCTGTTTTGCGTGGCATGTCTCATGATTTTGATGGGCGAGGGCAATATCGCAGAACTCGAGGCTTGCGGGGTGAGACTATCGATGGTCGACCAGTCCTACTTCGTACGCGACTACCCGATCTTTGGCTTGGACCCCGCCGAGCGGAGTTTTACGTGTCTGGGCACGGAGGATAACGGACGCTTGCGCTTGCGTAAGTTGGTGGCCGAGGTTCGCCCCGAACTTGTTCCGAGGGCGGCCCGGATTTTGCTTAAGGCGGGCCGATGCGATGCGGCGATGGGCCTGGCGGACGCCTTTTTGGACCGTGATGCGGTCCTTGAACTTGCTGGGCAGTATGGGGTCGATCTGGCTCTGACGGGGCACGGGGCCGATATCTGCCGAGCAGCGCTGGGCACGATCGATGCCGAGGATCCGGCTCCAGAGCCAACGCCTGCCGAGGCGCTTGGCGTGTATTTGGCAGCGGTCAGCGTGTCCAATACAAAGCTCGCTCGCTATATGGCATCGGTCATCGAGCGCGGGGGCGAACGGGCGGCCTGCGAAATAGACCCTGTTTCATGGAGAGTGGCCCAGACACTGACGGCTGTTTGCTATGGGGACAACGGGCTTGGGCTTCCTACGAACCTGGCCGTGCCAGAAATCGAGACATCCCATACCGCACTCGATATGTTGTCCGCGCATATCGAGGTCAAGCGCTGCCTGACCGAGCGGGGAGATGACGGCGGCGTTCTACAGCAGCTCAAAACGAGCAAGGCCTACGACTGTGAGCTCGACATCGCGGGGATTGTTATACGGGCCGATAGCATGCTGGTGGAGCTCTTTGACGGGTCGTTTACGGGAACCGACGAGCGCGACGACGAGATGACGGTGGTGCGGGAGGCGCTCGACGTGCGTGGGCTTAAGGCGATGGCTATCTGGGTGCGCATGGTGTTGGCGGCACGGCGGCTCCTTTCCGGCCTGCCGGTAACCGACGACGCGGCGTTCAACGAGCTCGATCGTTTTGCCGTGCGCATGCGCGACAACCAGATTCAGCTGTTTGGCCTGTTGCTAGAAGGCTGGCAGTCGCTGGCAGAGGGACGGCCGGTTAATGCAAAGTTCCGTGCGGTCCAAGTGCTCAAACTTGCCGAGGAGTCGATTGCGTACATGCGCGATAACGCATTGCTGCTGGAGCGCGCGGCGTATCTGCGTAACACCTCGATGGTTTCGGTACGCGAGGAAGCGGAGTTGCTCGATATAAGCCAGACGCAGGTTGGTGGTGCAGAAGCCTGGATGGTGGCGCTGCATTTGGCTTGCGCGGGGCGAGATAGCGATCTTGCGGCCTGGATGTCCATGAATCGCGCGGGGATTCTGGAACCATCGTATCGGCTCTTTGCGCGCCTTGCCATGCATTGTCTGGGCGAGCCGGCGACCAGGATTCGCAAGAAGCTTCCCGTGCGCGAGCTGTCGCGGTACTCGCTGCGCGACGATTTGGAAGGGGAGGGCGAGCGCCTGTTCCAGGCTGGCGAGGTTGAAGCCGTTGATACCATCGACCATATCGAGATTCGCATGTTTGGTGCGTTCCGCGCCGAGCGCGACGGGTTTCCCATCACGGACAAAATGTGGCGCCGCAAGAAGGCGGCGACGCTTGCCGAGCGGCTTGCACTGGGCATGGATGCGCTCGTCGACCGCGAGACGCTGGCAATGGAGTTGTGGCCCCATGCCGAGTTCAATAGCGCCCGCAACAACCTGTACTCGACGATATCTCGCTTGCGGTCGGCTTTGGGACCGACGCCGGATGGCAAGTCGTGTGTGCTCATCCAAAATGAATGCATCGGACTCAACGGCGACTACGTCAAGACCGATGTACGGCTGTTTGACCAGATAAGCCGCGAGGTTTTGGGAAATCGCACGGGTGCGCGCGGGCCCCATTTAGTTGAGCTGTGCCTTAAGATTGAGCAGCTTTATGCCGGACCGCTGTATGTTCCCAATGGCTGTAATCCCACCTACTTTTTGCGTATGCGACGCATTATGCAGTCAAAGTACATCGATTGCATGATTAAGGGAGCAAATGCCGCTCTAGAAGAAAACGATCTGCAGTCGGCGATTTGGCTGGCGGAGTCGGGTCTTCGACAGGAAACGGCGCGTGAGGATATGGTGCGCTGCGCCATGCGTGTCTACAGTGCGGCGGGGCGGAGGCGCGATATCGTCGAGCTATACAGTGGGCATATGCACCATCTGAGGGAGCAGGTCAATGGCGTGCCCGAGCCCGAGACGCGGCGTCTATGCGAGCGCTTGGTGGAGGGGCGGCTCAATCGCGTGCTGGTCGAGCGATAAAAAACGGGCGCCCGAAGTACTTGGGCACCCGTAAGCTCGCTATGTGTTGGCTCGCCGGATCATTGGCTCTTAGACGAGCTTGATCTTCTCGATGTCCTTGCGCGAGGACTCGCGATACAGCGAGAACTTGCGGCCGATGACCTGGACGACCTCGGCGTGGCAACGCTCAGCGAGCTCTTCGGCGGCCTCGCGGGCGGAAAGACTGGAGCCATCGAGCACGGAGCACTTAACGAGTTCGTGCTTCTCCAGGTAGGCGACCGTCTGCTCGACGGTGCCCTCGTTGACATCGGACTTACCGATGATGATGGCGGGGTTGAGGTGATGGGCCATGCTGCGAAGCTGCTTGACCTGGGCTCCTGTCAGTGCCATGGGTTCTCGCTTTCTATGTATGGGGCGCCCCGCGACGGGGCCTTAATCTACGTGAGCTGTCCCACGATAGCGCAGGAACGGCGCGGTGTGGAGCGCGTTTGCCCAGTTCAAAAAGAATGCGGATGCCGAGGTGATGGGCAGCGCAAGCTGTGAACGGGCTACGAGCGGGATTCAGAGACCGGTTCCCATGCAATAAACGCCCAGCGAACCTTACGGATATGGTCGAGCATATAGCGCCCCTGCGGCACGCCCTTGGAGCCCGGCTCACCGGCATGGGGATTCTCGATCATGTGTTGAGCGATGTAGTCGCGCAGGCAGTCGATCTTATCCTCGTTGCCATGCTCGAGCATACGGGAAAAATCCGCCACACCTGCCTCAAGGCTATCGAAGGTATCGCGACGAGGCGATTCAAAGTATGTAACCTGCGGCAACGCACCCATCTGAATGAGGATATTAAAGGCATACACAAAGCCATTACTGCAGGTAACCGAGGCACCGATGGCGTTCATCAAGTGCAGATCATAGCGCGGGCTGGAGTTGGCGACCATCGTGACAGCACAACGCCGACGAGCCGTACGGTCGAGCTTGGCAAGCGCACCTTTTAGATCGGTCGTCGTAACCGACCGACTGGCAAAGGCAACATCCACCGCTTTCGCGACCGGTCCAACCAAATCCCAATCATCATCCCAAGCAAGCTCAAGCGGCGTAATGAGATCCTCGAGCCCATAGTACTCAATGCCAGCATCAAGCGTGCCCAACATGGCAGGGGAAAAATCAGCAGCAATCACAGGATGCCCAGCCTGAGCAAGCGGAATAGCAATCGACCCAGCTCCACACCCCATATCGAGCACCGACTCACCAGGCTCAAGAGCCAGCAATTTCATAAAATCCCGAGCATAAGGGGCAGTCTCAAGAGGTCGAAAATGTCGAGCTCGCTTATCCCATTCAAAAGAATCATCAGCCCGATGCCGAGCGGCCTGCAGACGCATCCATTCGCCATTCCAATCCGCAGCAAGCAGCTCAGAACGAATCTCCCCATCAACCACGGGCCAACCTCCTAGCAACAAAAAAGCGACTCCTCCCAAAAGAAGAGCCGCAACCAGCATATATCAGAAAGAACCGTTCCAACGCCAAACCGCCATACCAGCAAAGTGGGGCAGAAGCGAAGCGACTGCCAAAGGGATAGAACCCAACCGAGGGCCCGTTGTGCGGGAGCCCCGGGGAGGGCAAATATATAAGGTCGATCGCGAGTTCCGCACGAGCCGGAGAGCACTTAATGTGCTCTCCGTGCGAGTCAGGACTGTCCGAGCAGGCGACCTTATATATTTGCCCTCCCCGGGGCTCCTCGCCAGTCCCCCTCAGCTAGTTCTTCAGCGAGTTCAGCGGCGCCGGGAATCGACCACCGCGGTGGGCAAGCACGGTGCCGGCGTTGGGGTTCACCGGCATGATGGGCGCACGGCCGAACAGGCCGCCGTACTCGACGCAGTCGCCCACGCCCTTGCCGATGGCGGGAATCACGCGGACGGCCGTGGTCTTGTTGTTGATGACGCCGATGGCCATCTCGTCGGCGATGATGCCGGCGATGGTCTCGACCGGGGTGTCGCCGGGGATGGCGATCATGTCCAGGCCAACGGAGCACACGCAGGTCATGGCCTCGAGCTTCTCGAGCGAAAGCGCACCGGCCTCGACGGCGGCGATCATGCCGGCGTCCTCGGACACGGGGATAAAGGCGCCGGAAAGACCGCCCACGCTGGAGCTGGCCATGACGCCGCCCTTCTTGACGGCATCGTTGAGCATGGCGAGCGCGCAGGTCGTGCCCGGGCCACCGCAGGTGCCCACGCCGATGATCTCGAGGATGCGCGCGACGGAGTCGCCGATGGCAGGCGTGGGAGCCAGCGACAGGTCGACAATGCCCTTCTCGACACCCAGACGATGGGCGGCCTCGCGGCTCATGAGCTCGCCGGCACGGGTGATCTTAAAGGCGGTCTGCTTAATCTTTTCGGCGACTTCCATCATCGAGGCGGAATCGGGCAGCGTCTCCAGGGCTGCGGCCATAACGCCGGGGCCCGAGACGCCTACGTTGATGACGGCGTCGGCCTCGCCACCGCCGTGGACGGCGCCCGCCATAAACGGGGAGTCCTCGACCATGTTGGCAAAGCAGACAAACTTGGAAGCGCCGACGGAATCCTGGTCGGCCGTGAGTTTAGCGGCATCGATGATAGTCTGGGCGGCCATGAGCACGGCATCCATGTTGATGCCCGCGCGCGTAGAGCCAACGTTCACCGAGGAGCACACACGCTCGGTGGTGGCGAGCGCCTCAGGAATGGAATCCATCAGCTTGTGATCAGCTGCCGAAGCGCCCTTGTGCACGAGCGCCGAGAAGCCACCGATGAAATCAACGCCAACCTCGAGCGCAGCCTTGTCCATGGCGCGCGCAATGGGGGAGAGATCGCTCGTGGTGGTAGCTGCGCAGATCTCTGCAATAGGGGTGACCGAAATGCGCTTGTTCACGATGGGCACACCGTATTCACGTTCGAGCTGGTCAGCTGTGGGAACGAGCTTCTCAGCTGCGGTGGTGAGGCGGTCGTAGACCTTGCGCGCGATCACGTCGACCTCTTCATGGGTGCAACCGCGCAGATTGAGCCCGAGCGTGATAGTACGAATGTCGAGGTGTTGTTTGCCGACCATGGCAAGTGTTTCGGCGATCTCTTCAGGCGTGATCTGCATGGAAGCTCCTTGTTTTGTGCGTGATGCGCTCGTGGCATCCCGCTTTGGTTTCGTATCTGCTTAGTCTAGCAAATTCCATCCTCTGGCGTGCGGCGCTTCCTTTAGGTGGCAGTGGCGCTAAGACGCAGGGCGAACGCTTCGCTTTCGCGCACCGCGAGCGGGTTTGCGCACCGCGAGCGGGTTCGCACAGCGCTCTTCTCTGCGAGAGACGAAGACTTTTTGTAGAAGCGGCTCTTACGTGACGTCTACCTTGCTCTGTGTCCTTGCAGCAGGTACAATGAACGAAAATGAACACGATGTTCATTAATGCTCATCTTGTTGAAATGAGGAATCTTGGGCAGTGCT
>USCJ01000055.1 GCA_900553215.1 uncultured Collinsella sp. | reverse complement strand
ATGGGGCCGCCCGACTCGGTGCCCTCGGCGACGACGGCGTCGGCACCCAGGCGCTCCATGCGCACGGCCAGCGCCGTGGAGGCGACGACCGGGATGACCTTCGTGCCGATTTCCTTGAGTTCCGGCACGTATTCACCCGGATTGCCGGCACCTGTCGTCACGACAGGCACGCGTTCCTCGAGCACGACCTGCATGACTTCCTTGACGTACGGGCTCATGAGCATGACGTTGACGCCAAAGGGCTTATCCGTCCTGGCGCGCAGCTCATGAATCTGGTCGCGCAGCCAGTTGGCGTCGGCGTTCATGGCCGCGATAATCCCTAAGCCGCCCGCCTCGGACACTGCGGACGCCAGCGAGGCGTCGGCGATCCAGGCCATACCGCCCTGGAACACGGGCTTTTCGATGCCGAGCAGATCGCAGAGAGGAGTCTTGAGCATCTCTACTTCTCCAATGCCGCCTCGACCGTATCGGCGAACTCGCCGACCGTCTTGGGGTTCTCCTCGGTATCGAGCTGGATGCCAAACTCGTCCTCAACGGCGACGAGGATCTCGACGGTGCCCAGACTGTCGAGACCAATCTCCTCGAGCGTGGACTCGGGCTTCATCTCGACGTCGTCAAGACCGGCGGTCTCGCGGATAACATCGCAAACGCGCTCGAAGGTCTTCTGATCTGCCATGGTAGTTCTCCTTTGTTTGTGCCCTAGGGGCGTTTTTATTTCCTATGTGCGACTACTTCCAACGAAGTAGATAGCCACCTATATCCAGACCGGCGCCAAATCCAACGAGGGCGATGGTGTCGCCCGTGTGAAGTGCACCGGCGTTTGCCAGCCGGTCGAGGGCAAGCGGAATGCATGCGCTCGAAATGTTGCCGGTCTCGCGCAGCGTTCGAACCACGCGCTTGTCTGGCACTCCGAGGCGCTTGACCGCCTGACTCAGGATTCGTTCGTTAGCCTGATGGAATACAAAATGGTCGATGTCCTCGACCGAAATGCCCGCATCGCTCGCAAGCTTATGGACCGTGTCGCAAATCGCGTTGACGCCGAACTTGAACACGCGGCGGCCATTCATGGACAGCACGCTCTCGCTATCTGCGGAGGCCTTAAACGGCGAGGTGCCGACCAGACCGGGAACGCACAACGTCTCGACGTCGGGCGCCGTCGAAAGCTCAACGGCAAGGGGGCTGTCTCCCCCAGCCTCAATCACCGCGGCGCCTGCCCCATCGCCAAAGAGCGCACAGGTGGCGCGGTCGGTCCAGTCGAGCGCGCGCGTCATCTGCTCGGCGGCAACGACAAGCACATGCTTGGCTCGTCCTCGGGCGATATAGCCCTCGGCAACATCGAGCGCAAATACGAAGCCGGCGCAGGCAGCCGAGACATCGAAGGCAGGGCACGTCGCGCCCAGTCGCTCAGCAACGGCACACGCCTCGGCGGGAACAAGGTGGTCACCCGTCGTCGTCGAGCAGACGATCAAATCCAGCTGGCTCGCGTCGATTCCGGACACCTGGAGTGCCCGCTCGCTCGCCGCTACGGCAAGGTCGTCAAGTGACTCGGTGGTGCATACATGGCGGCTCTTGATACCTGTGCGGGTAAAAATCCACTCATCCGAGGTATCGAGGAACTCGGACAGCTCGTCATTGGAAACACTGCGCTTAGGAAGCGCCGAGCCTGTTCCAAGAATCGTGAAACCCATCACTAACCTCCTTTGAGTTGTTGACGTGTTTACATCGACCAAGAGAGGATAGCGCATTTCAGTCGTTGTTAACGTGTTAACATTAAATTGTCCAAATGCGACAAAGGCTTCACATTGTGTCTCTCTCGACACCATTGCGTTATTCACTTATTCATTAAGGAGGTAGCAGCCGCTATGGATGCCCAATTAACGATAGTCGACGTAACCGGATCGACCAACGACGACCTGCTCGAAGCAGGAAAACAGGGAGCGACGCACGGCACAGGACTTGCCGCCCGGGCTCAGACAGCAGGACGCGGCCGGCGCGGCCACAAGTGGGATTCAACCGCCGGCAACCTATTGCTTTCGATTGTCCTGCGTCCATGCGTTAATCCTGCGAAGTACTCTGGTCTAGCTGCCGTCAGCGGCCTAGCGGTGCTCGAGGCGCTCGAAAAACAGGGTCTTGCAAACGAGATTGGCCTCAAATGGCCCAACGACCTGGTCGCGCGTGGACGCAAACTCGGCGGCATTCTGGTCGAGGCCGCACGCGATAACGAAGGCAAACCTTTCGCCGCCTGTGGCATTGGTGTCAATGTGAACTATGCGCCCCAAGAGGTGCCCGATGGCGGCCTGCCGGCAATCGGTCTCTCGGACCTTAACGAGAACGTTCCTGCTGTCGACATGCTCCTCGATGAGGTCTATCACGCAGTTATAGACGCTGTAGATGCCTGGGCAGAACGCCTCAACGCCATGGAAGAAAACACCGGACCGCTCGCGCCCGTCCACGGCGAATATGTCGCTCACCTCAATTGGATTGGAAAGCACGTTATCGCCCGCTCCCCTGCCGGTGACGAGCTGGCGCGAGGCATCTTTAAAACGGTCGATACCTTTGGACGCGCGTGCATCGAAACAGAAGACGGCTTGCGATTCTTCCATTTTGAGGAAGCGTCATTGCGCCCCTTGAGTGAGTAGGTCGCCACAGCCAGCCGCTCGGCAGCCTTACCCGGCGATCCAAACCCATCATGCAAAACAAAAGGGCCCCGCTACCGTAATGGCAGCGGGGCCCTTTAAGCTATGAGGAATATCGCTTAGAGCTTGATGTCGATGTCGACGCCAGCGGGGAGGTCGAGACGCATGAGCGAATCAACGGTGCCCGAGGTGGGGTCGAGGATGTCGATGAGGCGCTTGTGGGTGCGCATCTCGAACTGCTCACGGGAGTCCTTGTTCACGTGCGGCGAGCGGATAACCGTGTACAGGTTGCGCTCGGTGGGCAGGGGGACAGGACCGGAAACGCGAGCGCCGGTCTTCTGAGCGGTCTCGACGATGAGCTTCGCGGACTGATCGACGACCTCGTGATCATAGCCCTTGAGGCGAATGCGGATCTTCTGGGTAGCCAACTTAAACCTCCAAAGAGTGCGAGAGATGTTCTCGCGGATTACGTAACAGGGAGCTCGAACTTAGGCGTTCTTGCTCATGACCTCGTCCACGATGGACTTGGGCGCGGGCTCATAAGAGTCGAACTGCATCGTGTAGGATGCACGGCCCTGGGTCTGGGAGCGAAGGTCGGTAGCGTAACCGAACATCTCGCCCAGCGGCACCTTGGCACGGATGAGCTTGCTGTTCTTGCGATCCTCCATGCCCTCGATCTTGCCGCGGCGACCGGAGAGGTTGCCCATAACGTCGCCCATGTACTGCTCGGGGGTCTCGACCTCGACAGCCATGATCGGCTCGAGCAGCTGCGGATCGGACTTCTTGAGGGCGTCCTTGATAGCCATGGAACCGGCGATCTTGAAGGCGGCCTCGGAGGAGTCGACCTCGTGGTAAGAACCGTCGAACAGGGTGACCTTGACGTCGAGGACCGGGAAGCCGGCGATAACACCGGTGTTCAGGGCCTCCTGGATGCCCTTGTCGATGGACGGGATGTACTCCTTGGGCACGACGCCGCCGACGATAGCGTTGACGAACTCGTAGCCGAAGCCCTCCTCCATCTTCTCGAGCTTGATGACGGCGTGGCCGTACTGACCGCGACCACCGGACTGACGGACAAACTTGCCCTCAGCCTTCTCGACGTCGTGACCAGCGGTCTCGCGGTAGGCGACCTGGGGCTTACCAACGTTAGCGTCAACCTTGAACTCGCGGAGCAGACGGTCGACGATGATCTCGAGGTGCAGCTCGCCCATGCCGGCGATGATGGTCTGGCCGGTCTCGTGGTTGGTGGACACCTGGAAGGTCGGGTCCTCCTCGGCGAGCTTGGTCAGAGCCAGGGACATCTTGTCCTGCTCGGCCTTGGTCTTGGGCTCGATGGCAACGTCGATAACGGGCTTAGCGAACTCGATCTTCTCGAGGACGATCTCCTTGCCCTCGGCGCACAGGGTGTCACCGGTGGTGGAGTTCTTGAAGCCGACGCAAGCGACGATGTCGCCGGCGGCAGCGTCGTCACGGTCGATACGCTCGGCGGCGTTCATCTCGAGGATGCGGCCGAGGCGCTCGCGCTGACCGTTGGAAGCGTTGACCACGTAGGAGCCGGACTCGGCGCGGCCGGAGTAAACGCGGACGTAGGTGAGCTTACCGACGAACGGGTCGGTCATGATCTTGAAGACCAGGCCGGAGAAGGGCTCGTCGAAGGAAGGATGACGCTGAATCTCCTCGCCGGTGTCCGGATCGGTACCGGTGACGGCCTCAACGTCGAGCGGGCTGGGCAGGTAGTCGACGACAGCGTCGAGCAGCTCCTGAACGCCCTTGTTCTTGTAGGCGGAACCCACGAAGACGAGGTTGAGCTCGTTGGCCAGAACGCCCTTGCGCAGAGCAGCCTTGAGCTCCTCGACGGTGAAGTCCTCCTCCATGAGGATCTTCTCCATGAGCTCGTCGTCAAAGCTGGCAGCAGCGTCAAGGAGCTCCTCGCGCTTGGTGGCAGCGATGTCGGCAAACTCAGCCGGGATCTCGTCCATCGGCTCGGGGTAGGTCATGCCCTTGTCGTCGGCCTTGAAGTCCCACGCGGTCATGGTGACCAGGTCGATGACGCCCCAGAAGTTGTCCTCGGCGCCCATCGGGACCTGAGCGGCCACGGCGTTAGCGTCGAGACGATCCTTCATGGTCTCGATAGCGTTGAAGAAGTCAGCGCCCACGCGGTCATACTTGTTGATGAAGGCGATGCGAGGGACGTTGAAGGTAGAAGCCTGACGCCAAACGGTCTCAGACTGGGGCTGAACGCCGGCAACGGCGTCGAAGACGGCGACAGCGCCATCGAGGACGCGCAGGCAGCGCTCGACCTCGGCGGTGAAGTCAACGTGGCCCGGGGTGTCGATGATCTGGATGCGGTAGTCCTTACCGTCCTTGTTCCAGAAGCACGTGGTAGCAGCGGAGGTAATGGTTACGCCGCGCTCCTGCTCCTGAACCATCCAGTCCATGGTGGCAGCACCCTCATGGACCTCACCGATCTTGTGGGTCTTACCGGTGTAGTAAAGAATACGCTCGGTCGTGGTGGTCTTACCGGCATCGATGTGAGCCATGATGCCGATGTTACGGGTATCGGAAAGCTTGTACTTAGGCTTAGCCATGTTAGTTCCTTACCTTAACTTACCAACGATAGTGAGAGAACGCGCGGTTGGCCTCGGCCATCTTGAAGACGTCCTCACGCTTCTTGACGGAAGCGCCCAGGCCGTTGGAGGCGTCGAGGATCTCGTTGGCGAGACGCTCGGCCATGGTCTTCTCCTTGCGAGTGCGGGAGAAGTTGACGATCCAGCGGATACCCAGAGCGGTGGAACGACGGGAGTTGACCTCCATCGGGACCTGATAGGTAGCGCCACCGACACGCTTGGGCTTAACCTCGAGCGTGGGCTTGACGTTGTCCATAGCCTTCTTGAAGGTAGCGAGAGCGTCGCCACCCTCGGACTTCTCGGCAACGATCTCGAAAGCGGTGTAAACGATGCGCTCAGCGGTGGCCTTCTTGCCGTCAAGAAGGACCTTGTTGATGAGCTGAGTCACCAGGCGGTTGTTGTAAACGGCGTCAGGCTGAACCTCACGACGATTAGCTGCTGCACGACGCGGCATGTGAAATCTCCTTAAGTGTCTACCGTGCGGCCCTTAGGCGGCACACGGCGAAAGTATCAAAACGTTATCTGGCTTATTTAGCCTTGGGGCGCTTAGCACCGTACTTGGAACGGGCCTGCATACGGTTCTGGACCGGAGCAGCGTCGTAGGCGCCACGGATGACGTGATAACGGACACCAGGGAGGTCACGGACACGACCGCCGCGGACGAGCACGATGGAGTGCTCCTGCAGGTTGTGGCCCTCACCCGGGATGTAAGCAGTAACTTCGATGCCGTTGACAAGGCGAACACGGGCAACCTTACGAAGAGCCGAGTTCGGCTTCTTGGGGCTCGTGGTGAAGACGCGGGTGCACACGCCGCGCTTCTGGGAGTTGTGCTGCAGAGCAGCGTTCTTGGACTTCTTGGGCACGGAACGACGGCCCTGGCGAACCAGCTGGTTAATAGTAGGCAAAGCGTACTCCTTCTCGAATGATTCCAGCTTTCTGTAAAGTGCAACGGCTTGAATCGAGGGGTCAGCATCCCCCTACGAAACACGCAGTTCGATAGGATACGTGGCGTTAGCTGTGCCGTCAACAGACCACGCCGCCGGGCGTATCCCAAAATAGCTATATTTCCGCAAAGCCTCCATAAAAGGAATCCCCGCCTGTGCGCAAGTGCCCATTCCAGCCGTCCATGTAACGCAAAAATGGCCGCTTCCTCTAGCAGGAAGCGGCCTAGGCCTTACGAATAGACGATGGTAAAGGGTACTTCTGTTTCGGTCTCTCCTGTTGATGTGCACCTCGTTCCCTCAAGGGTTACCGATACAACCTGATCGACATTGATGAGCCTTGTCGGAACCCAGATGTTCTCTCCGCTATTGCGCGCCATCGAAACATAGAAATTGTACGCCCCTGCGTCGTCATCTTCGATAATCTGCTCCGATCCATCCTTGTAGCTGACGGTCAGTTTATGATCAACTGCTTCATAGCCCAGATCATCGATGTGCGTCTGGATGGAAAACGGGCTAATCTCGAGAGGCGAGTCGTCGGAGCGGAGCTCCTTTGTATCGACGTGCGCTCCGACGTTAAACTCTGGCGTCGATACCTCGATCACCTTCGCATCCTCACCTTTGCCCTCCGTCCAACTGATATTCCAGGTGACCGCATGTCGTAAATCTCGATCGCGATTCCAAGATGCAAAGTACATCGTGCCGTTAATGACCGTGTCGCTTGATGTGTCTTTATCAATGGTGCAGCGTGTATCAGCCCATTCCTCGCCGAAGTTCATGCTGGGTGTACTGACGCCCCCTTCTTCTTCACCATAGAGAACAAGTTCGCCAAGCTCTGCCGCCGGCTTGTAGTAGTTAACGCCATTCGGATTGGACAATGTAAACGTCACAGCACCGCAACCGTTCTCGTCGATTGCCATCTCATGAATGTCGAGCGTATAGCCGTTGCCCTCGACGGACAGATTGACCTTCTGGACTGCACCCTCCAGGCTTTGCGGCGCGATACCATCACCAAACTCTCTGGTGTAGGTATATTTCGTCCCCGACGAGCCGCCATTTGTCCAGGTAACGGACTCTCCGTTGCCATGGTTTCCCCAGGCAGAGGCAAAATAACTGGAATTGACAACAGCGTAGGCGCCCCCTCCGGTCGCCAGCACTCCGGCAAGACATCCGATTACGGCAACATACAGAGGCTTCGCGTGACCCTTTCGGCGAAGCGGCTCGCCAGCAGCGGCATAAAGAACACGGTCAGCAAGATCGCTATCGGCTTGGACGGACTCGAAGGCCTGCTTGATCTGGTTGGATTTCACGGTCGCCCTCCTCTAGGATGAACTTGAGCTTCGATCTGCCGCGAGCTAAACGCGTTCGAACGGTCGCGGCTGGCACATGCAGTAACTCGGCAATTTCTGAAGTCGAGAAGCCCAGATAGTAATAGAGCACGATAGGAATACGGAATCGCTCCGGAAGTCGCATAACGTCTGACAGGACCGCCTTGGTCTCCTCCTGCGCCGTCGAAAGCGAATCGGCCAGATTCTCAATATCCTCCACGCGCCTCCACGGCTTTCGAAAGAGAGATTTACATTCATTGATCGTGACCCGGATAAGCCATCGACGAAGATGCTCCCAGCTTTCAAAATGCGTATCGCTTTTGAGTAATTTCAGAAAGACGTCTTGAGCGACATCGTC
>USCJ01000054.1 GCA_900553215.1 uncultured Collinsella sp. | reverse complement strand
CAGATTCTTGCCGAGTCCGAGTCGCTCGACCATAGCGAAACGCGTCGCTTTTTTGATCTGGACAACCTGTTCCACGAGACATGTTTTGAGATTGCCGGCCGCCACATGTTGTGGGATTGGATGAAGAGCGTCAACACGCATTTCGAGCGATACAACTGGCTGCGTATGGTGTCGCAGGATTTGGATTGGGAGCCGATTCGTCGGCAACATCGCCGGATTCTTGAGGCCATTAAGAAGGGCGATACCGACACGGCGAGCTATCTGGCAGAGACGCATTTGCATCTAATGCCCGAGGAGCAGGGCCCGGTTATCGCCTTGCATCCCGACTATTTCGAGCTGTCCAAAGACTCGGCCATCCAACTCGTTCCCTACATTAGTTGCGGTTAAATAGGGACTGTTTTGCGGCTTTGGCGGCGTAAGCAGTCCGTATTTCACCGCAAGTGCGGGGGCGCAATCGGGGCATGAAAAGGCTGCGGCACCGCTTGGAGGAAAAGACCGGAAGCAAGGGTTCATTCCTCCAGACGGCGCCGCAGCTGTTTTGGTGGACTGGCTTTTGTCGAGGTGGCTCAGCTGAGTGCGACTGCCAGCCGAGTAGACAAAGCGGCTCGGGCGCGTGTCGCTTCCGTCACGTTCTATCAGCATACAAGACGGTTTTGGTTCTTGTTCGTGACGGAAACGGCGCGCTTCCGAGCCGCTTTAAAAGAAAGGGGGCGAGGTCTAGGACACGCCCCCTTTCACGATAGAGAGCTAAACCTAGCCGCGGACCTTCTTGACGACGTCCATGGCCTCGCGGGCGATCTGCTCGACCTTGGAGAAGTCGCCGTCGGCGAACAGGGCCGGCTTGACCATCCAGGTGCCACCGCAGGCGATGATGGCGGAGGAGCTCAGGTACTCCTCGACGTTGGCAGTGCTCACGCCGCCGGTGGGCATAAAGCGATGGCCGACAAACGGAGCGGCGAGGGCCTTGATGGTGTTCAGGCCACCATACTGAGCCGCGGGGAAGAACTTGGTGACCTTGAGCCCCAGGTTCTCGGCGGCGGTAACCTCGGAGGGGGTCACGGTGCCGGGAAGGACGGGCAAGTCGATGTCGATGCAGTGCTTCACGACGTCCTCGTTGTAACCCGGGGAGACGATGAACTTGGCACCGGCGGCGCGGGCCTGCTCAACCTGCTCGACAGTCAGGACGGTGCCAGCGCCGACGCACATCTCGGGCTCGGCCTCGGCCATAGCGGCGATGCACTCGGCGGCGCAGGCGGTGCGGAAGGTGACCTCGGCGGACTTCATGCCAGCTGCCATAAGGGCGTGGGCGAGCGGTGCGGCGTCCTCGACCTTATCGAGCACGACGACCGGCACGATGCCCAGGGACTCAAGCGTGGTGTAGAACTGATCGAACATGATGTTCCTTTCGATGTACGGCGCGCGCTGGCGCGTGATTGCCAAATATGCTGGTCATGAGCCGGTTTTGGATTGGTTATCGGAGGCACTGCTTGGGGTCACAAGCAATTCCAAAACCGGCTGCGCGACCAGTCGTGTAGGGAATGCCAGACAAAACCGGAATGGGACTGGTGGTTTTGTCCGACCGGAGAAATCGGGGAGCGGGCCGCAGAGGTATGGGTATGGAAAGCTGCGGCCCGCGGAATGGGGACGGCTTAGCGCGCGACGCGGGTGCCACCGTCGGCGGCGGATGCCACGGCTGCGATCTCGTCTGCGGTCACCAGGTTGGAATCGCCCTTGATGGTGAGCTTGAGGATCGAGGCCGCAATCGCGTAGTTGACGGCGTCCTGCGGATCGAAGTCGTTGATGAGGGCATGGACCAGGCCGGCGTTGAAAGCGTCGCCGGCGGCAACGCCCTCGAGCACGTGCACGTCGTGAGCAGGGGAGAACCAGTGCTCGCCGCTCTCGGCGTCAAAGAGCATGCCCATCCAAATGGAGCGCTCGACGCAGGAGATGTTGCGGACGACCGAGGCGACCTTCTTGCAACCGTACTCGTCGCAGATCTGACGGGCCATCTCGACGTAGGTGTCGCGCTCCTCAATGCCGTGGGCAAGGGAGCCGGAGACGCAGGTCATACCGAGACCGGCAGGAGCGTCCTCGTCGTTGGCAATGCAGATGTCAACGAGCGGCAGGAGTTCCTTCATGGTGGCCTGCGACTTCTCGGGCGACCACATCTTGCCGCGATAGTTCACGTCGCAAACGGTGGTGATGCCCTTGGCGCGGCAGGCGGTGAGGGCATCCTTGCAGGCGGCGGCCATCTCGTCGGAGACGGCGGGCGTCACGCCGGAGAAGTAAAAGACATCGACACCCTTGAGGATCTCGTCCCAGTCAAAGACGTTGCGCTTGGCCATGTTGATGGCAGAGTACTTGCGGTCGTAGACGCAGCCGTTGCCGCGCTGCGAGGCGCCGACCTCAAACACATAGGAACCAAGACGGTCGCCCTGGCGCACGACGCGCGAGGTATCGACGTCGTAGACCTTCAGCGAACGCAGGGCGCACTCGCCCAGACGGTTGGCCGGGACAACGGAGACGTAAGCTGCCTTGTCACCCTGGTAGGCCAGGGAAAGCGCGGTGTTGGCTTCGGCGCCGCCGTAGCGGACATCAAACTCGGTCGCCTGCTCAATGCGCAGATGGTCTTTGGGCGAGAGCCTTATCATGATCTCGCCGAAGGTAAGAACCGTTTTACTCATGGTCGCGCAGCTCCTTCTTACTCGTGCGTACACCTTTGATATGGCGTTGGCACGGAGGTGCCAAGACGGTAGGGTACATCTTTGCACCTCCGTGCCAACGCTTGCCGAAATCGGTTTACGAAATCGGTTTCGTTTCGAGTTGTAGTATACTCACCTACAGCGTTTTGCAAGCGAGATTTTTAAAAAAATGCCTAAAATGGCCCAGACTGCCGACAATTGGGAAACGGGGTGCGCTATGGCGCAGATGAGAATCAAGGACATTGCCGCCGAGGCGGGCGTGAGCCCGGCCACGGTCTCGCGCTATCTCAACAACCGTCCCGGGCAGATGACCGAGGAAACCCGCGCTCGCATCGCGGCGGTTATCGAGCGCACCGGCTATCGTCCACGTGCCGCCGCGCGCAATCTGCGCAGCTCGCGCACCAACCTCATCGGCGTGATCTTGGCCGACATTGCTAACCCGTTCTCCAGCGCCATGCTCGAAGGGCTTTCCGCTAGTGCCGCCGCGCGCGGCTGCTCGCTTATGACTGCCATTAGCGGCAATGATTCCGCCAAGGAAGCAGAGTCGCTCACCAGACTTATCGATGCCGGTGTGGACGGCCTGGTCGTCAACACCTGTGGCGGCAATGACGAGGCGATTGCCGCGGCTGCGGGGCGCCTGCCCGTCGTGCTGCTCGACCGCGATGTTGCCGCCGGCGGTGTCGATCTGGTGACCTCCAACAACCGCGAGCTGGTTGCCGGCCTGGTAGACGCCTTGGCCGCTGCTGGCAGCGAGCGCCTGTGCCTGCTCACCGAGGCAAGCGATGACAGCCCCGTGCGTCGCGAGCGCGCCGAGGCCTTTGCCGATGAGCTTTCGCGCCGCGGTCTTGCGGGCGAGGTCGTCACCCTGGCCGACGGTGGCGCCACGGGTGTCAGTCGCCTGGACGAGACCATCCGCGGCTATGCGGGTAAAAAGCTCGGCCTCATTGCCGTCAACGGCTTGGTTTTCCTGCGCCTGACCGAGGCGCTGGCCCAGCTGGGGCCCTCGTTGCCGGCGGGTCTCAAGATCGCAACGTTTGACGACTATCCCTGGAACCACGTGCTCTTTGGCGGTGTGACCACGGCAGCGCAGGACACTCTTACCATTGCCGAGCGCGTAGTCGAGCGCCTGTCCGAGCGTATCGACATCGTTACCACTACGGTGGGCGATGCCGCAAAGCTCGCCCCCAAGCGCATCGAGGTCCCCGGCCACATCGAACACCGCGCTTCGACCTCGCGCTAGCCGCTCGTTCGCAACGGCCTGCTCAAGCACGTTTTTTGAGCGCTTGATACGCTTTAACCCTGCGGAAACATTTTTCTGCGATAGTATCTGCGATATAGATCAGTCGAAACCCGCCCGAAAGAAAGGGGAGCGACATGAACCAGCAGAACATCGATTACGTACTCCGCTCCGTAGAGCAGCGTGACATCCGCTTTGTGCGTCTGTGGTTTGTCGACATTCTCGGCCGCCTCAAGAACTTTGCCATTAGCCCCGAGGACCTCGAGGTCGCTTTTGAGGAGGGTATTGGCTTTGACGGCTCCGCCATCGAGGGTTTTGCCACGCCCGAGGAAGCCGACATGCTGGCGTTTCCCGATGCTTCGACCTTCCAGATTTTGCCGTGGCGCCCGAGCCACAACGGCGTCGCGCGCGTGTTCTGCGACGTGTGCACTCCCGATCGCGAGCCCTTCGCCGGCGACCCGCGCGCTGCGCTGCGCCGCATGTTCCATAAGGCCGAGAAGGCCGGCTATCTGCTCAACGTTGGTGCCGAGCTGGAGTACTACTATTTCCCCGACGAGCGCACGCCCGAGCCGCTCGACAACGTGGGCTACTTCGATCTTTCGGTGAGCGACGCCGCGCGCGACCTGCGCCGCAACACGGTCCTTACGCTCGAGAAGATGTCCGTGCCCGTGGAGTACACCTTCCACGCCGCCGGTCGCTCGCAGCACGGCATGAGCCTGCGCCACGCCGAGGCCCTGAGCATGTCCGACGCCATTACCACGGCCAAGCTCATCATTAAACAGCAAGCTTACGAGAGCGGTTGCCACGCCTCCTTTATGCCCAAGCCGTTGGCGGGCGAGGACGGCAGTGCCATGTTCCTGTGCCAGTCGCTGTTCGACCATGACGGCAACAACGTCTTTTGGGGCGAGGCCGACGAGAGGTACCATCTCTCCGATATCGCCAAGCACTATATGGCCGGCATCCTGGCGCATGCCCGCGAGATCAGCGCTATCACCAACCCCACGGTCAACTCGTACAAGCGCATCACCACGGGCGGCGACTCCGTGCCGCAGTATGCCACGTGGGGCCTGCGCAACCGCGCGAGTATGGTCCGCATCCCGGTCTACAAGCCCGGCAAGCCGCTGTCCACGCGCATCGAGCTGCGCAGTCCCGACCCCATGGCCAACCCGTACCTGGTCAACGCCGTCACGCTGGCGGCTGGTCTGGACGGCATCGAGCGCAAGCTGGAACTCCCGCCCGAGGCCACGGCCGAGACGCTCAAGCTTACCGACCGTCAGATGGTCGAGGCCGGCTACGCGCCGCTGCCGCGCTCGCTCAAAGAGGCGCTCGACGTGTTTGAGGACTCGCAGTTTATGAAGGATGCCCTCGGCGAGCACATCCACAGTTTCTTCCTCAAAAAGAAGCGCGACGAGTGGCATAAGTTTGAGTCCACGATCACCGAGTGGGAGATCAAGCACTACCTGGCGAACTCCTAATCGCGCTGGCTTGTTCCAGTACGATTGAGCTCATTTCTTTGGAGGCCGATATGTCCGAAAAGAGTGCCCTGTTCATGGCGCGCACGACGCGCTTCCACGAGTTTGCCCGCAGCTTGACGACCACCCTGGGTGTCGAGGTGAGCCTGGCAACCCCCGATTCGCCGACTGCGGCGCACGACTTTGACCTGCTGATCCTCGACTCCGACGGCATCCGCAGCGACCGCATCGATCAGATTGCCAAGTGGCTTGACGATCGCGGCGGTGTCCCCATGTTGGTGATCGTCGACGATGAGGCGCTCGGTCCCCTGCGCCTGCCGAATCACGCGCATGCCGACTTTGTATGCCCCACGGCGACGCCAAACGAGCTCAAGGCTCGCGCGCAGCGCCTGATGGGCGAGGAGGAGACCGTCACCGCCGACGATGTGCTCAACATCGATAACCTCGAGATTAATCTGGCTACCTACCAGGTGACACTCGATAACGAGCCCATCGACCTGACGCTGATGGAGTACTCGCTGCTGAGCTTTTTGGCGACGCACCCCAACCGCGCCTACAGCCGCGAAGTGCTGCTGCACCGCGTGTGGGGCTTTGAGTACTGCGGCGGCACGCGTACCGTCGACGTACACATTCGACGCATCCGCTCCAAGGTGGGCCCGCAGATCGCGGCACACATCACCACCGTCCGCGGCGTGGGCTATCTGTTTAAGGACTAGATTTCCACCACAATGGGGACAGGCACCTTTGTGGTGGTTTTGCCGCAGGTGCGGGTTCCTTTCGAGTTTGCAGCAGAACTTAAGCCTTCCTAAAAGATTGCGTTCTCATACACTTGCGCCCGCATATTGGGGTACAACTCAACGTGAACAATGATGGCCCGCCACATGTTTGGCGGGCCTTTGGTTATTTGACGAAAGGATCGCAGCTATGAGCGAGTACGATTCCCAGCGTCCCCAGGATGCGGGCAACGCCGGCGAGACCCAACAGCAGCCGCGTGTGCAGGTAGAGTCAACGCCTGCCGATGGCAACAACATTCCCTACGTGCAGGCCTACGACACACAGACTGGCCAACCGCTGGGCAGCCAGCAGGTTGTAAACAAGCACACAGTGGTCAAGACTAAGACCAAAAAGCTGCCGATCTTTATTACGGCGCTTGCCGGTTGTGCCTGCGGCGCCCTGCTGGTCATTGCGCTCATTATGAGCGGCACGCTCAACATTGGCGGCGGAAAGAATGCCGTGACGGCGGGTGCTTCGGGTTCATCGACGCAAAAGATTACGATTGATTCCGAGGACACCACGCTGGCCGAGGCCGTTTCTGCCAAGGCGTTGCCCTCCGTGGTTTCCATTACCGCCACTTCGAGCGGCAGCCAGAATGGCTCGCTTTCGCAGTCTGCCGACGAGTCGGACAACTCGGGCAGCGTCGGTTCGGGCGTGGTGCTCGATACCGAGGGCCACATCCTTACCAACAACCACGTGGTCGATGGCTATGACCAGTACGTGGTTACCATGGACGACGGCACCACCTACGAGGCCGAGTTCGTGGGCAACGATGCCTCGAGCGACCTGGCCGTCATCAAGCTCAAGGACGCCGACGCCTCTAAGCTCACGCCGATCGAGATCGGCGACTCCTCCAAGCTCAACGTGGGCGAGTGGGTCATGGCGATCGGCTCGCCGTTTGGCAACGAGCAGTCTGTCTCCACCGGTATCGTCTCGGCGCTGTATCGCTCCACGGCCATGAGCTCGACCAACGGTAACACCATCTATGCCAACATGATTCAGACCGATGCCGCCATCAACCCGGGCAACTCCGGCGGCGCGCTCGTCAACGACAACGGCGAGCTGGTGGGTATCAACTCGCTTATCGAGAGCTACTCGGGCTCCAGCTCGGGCGTGGGCTTTGCTATTCCCGTTAACTACGCCAAGAACATTGCCGACCAGATTATCGACGGTAAGACGCCAGTGCACCCGTACCTGGGCGCCACGCTTTCGAGCGTCAACGCGCTCAACGCCCGCACCAACAAGCTGAGCACCGATAGCGGCGCGTACGTGGCGAGCGTCGTCGAGGACGGTCCCGCCGCCAAGGCCGGCATCCAGGAGGGCGATGTCATTACCAAGCTGGACGACGACGAGATTACAAGCGCCGACGGCCTGATCATCGCGCTGCGCAGCCATGAGGTGGGCGAGAAGGTCGAGATCACGCTCATGCGCGGCAAGGACGAGAAGAAGGTCACGGTCGAGCTGGGCTCCGACGAGGAGCTGCAGAACCAGCAGCAGAACGACAGCGCGACCGATACCGGCAACGGCGGTATTACCGACGAGCAGCTGCGCCAGTA
This sequence comes from uncultured Collinsella sp., assembly GCA_900553215.1. Taxonomy (GTDB): domain Bacteria; phylum Actinomycetota; class Coriobacteriia; order Coriobacteriales; family Coriobacteriaceae; genus Collinsella. The sequence goes on along the minus strand of USCJ01000054.1, from coordinate 150 downwards.
TCTGGAGGAGCTGCTGGGCCAGCAGGGCCAGGGTCAAGGCCAAGGCTATGGCCAGGGTTTCTAACGAGCCGTATTGCACATATCGAAGCCAGAGGGGACTGTCCCGCCAACGCGGGACAGTCCCTCTTTTCTTCCAGACTTTAGTCTGCT
>USCJ01000053.1 GCA_900553215.1 uncultured Collinsella sp. | reverse complement strand
CGGGGCTCGCCGATAATCTGCGGCTGCACGCGCAGGCCACTCACGCGACCTTCCTCGCCCGTCTCGATAGCGAGCGGGGCGGTCAACTCCAGCACCTCGCAGCCCTCGGCCTGGGCGCCGGCGATCTCGGCGTCCTGGGCCGTCATGTCGCAGATGCGACGGCGGTAGACGATGCTCACCTTTTCGGCACGGCAGCGCACGGCGGAGCGCGCCACGTCCATGGCCACGTTGCCGCCGCCGATGACGCACACGCGCTGGCCGCTCAGGTCGGGCAGCTCGTCGTCGCCGATGGCGCGCAGCATCTTGACGGCCGACTCCACGCCGAGCGCTTCCTCGCCCGGAAGGCCGAGCTTCTTATCGCTGTGGGCGCCAATGGCCAGGTAGACGGCATCGAACTCGTCGCGCAGGCGGGCAAGTTCCTCGCCGTTGACGGAGTGATCGAGCTCAACGTCGATGCCGGCGCTCAAGATCCAGTCGATCTCGGCCTGCAGGCGCTCGCGCGGCAGACGATAGCTGGGGATGCCATAGCGCAGCATGCCGCCCAGGTGGTGGCGCTGCTCAAAGATGGTCACCTTATGGCCCATCACGGCCAGGTAGTAGGCGCAGGAAAGGCCGGCCGGGCCGCCGCCGATCACGGCGACGCGCTTGCCAGTGTTGTCCACTACATGCGGCTTGTGGGCGTTGAGGTCACTGTGCTCGACGGCAAAACGCTTGAGGGCGAGGATGTTCATGGGGTCGTCGACCATGCCACGGCGGCAGTGCATCTCGCAGGGATGCTCGCACACCAGGCCGCAGACGAGCGGCAGCGGATTGTTCTTGCGGATGACCTTGACGGCGTCGGCATAGCGGCCGGCCTCGACCAGCGAAATGTACCCGGGAATGTCGACGTGCGCCGGGCAGCCCGAAACGCACGGGACGCGGGCCTCGCGGTCAAAGCCGCAGGAGTGCTCGCGGATGTGATGCTCAAAATCGTCGCGGAAGCCGCGAATGGCCGTGAGTGCCATGGCGCCAGCTTCGTAGCCGATGGCGCAGTCGCTCGAAAGGTAGATGGTGCGGGCGGTGCGCTCAATCAAGTTGAGCGTGGACTCGTCGGCGCGGCCCTCGAGCACATCGGCGAGCAGGTCGCTCAGCGCGCTCAGGCCCACGCGGCAGGGCGTGCACTTGCCGCAGCTCTGGGTGGAGCACAGATTGACGAGCGCTGCCGTAAACTCAACGGGGCACGGGGCGAGCGAACTCACCGCCAGACGGCGTCCGAGCGCATCATGCAAGTCGTCCATAACGGCCTGGGCGTGGCTGCGCTCCATTACATGCAGTCGTGCCATAAGATCCCCTCTCACATGGCAGCCCGGAGGCGAGGCCGGGCGAAGTTGCTACACGCACAACACTGACCTAAAAAGTTGTTAGGTCTCCATGCAGTTCGGCAGGCGGTATGAAATGTCACCCTCGGCGGTGAAATAGAACATTACCGCAGATAAATGCCATATTTGGTAAAACGCGTTACCAAATGACAATGCCCCGCCCACGCAATCACGTGGACGGGGCATTGCTCCAGGTATGCGGCCAGCGACCCTGTTGCTTTTACTTAAGCTCGGGCCAGTAACCCTTGTTAGCCTCGATCATGTCGTCGAGGACTTCCTTGGCAACCTTCATCGAAGGCACGGTCTTGTTGAGCGTAAAGGCCTTGAGCGCCTTCTCGTACGAACCCTCGATCGTGGCCTCGACCACGAGCTTCTCGGAGTTCAGCTGCTGCATCATAAGACCCTGCTGGAACAGCGGAATGTTGTCGCGGCTGATGACCTCGGGGCCGTTCTTGCCAATGTAGGCAGGCAGCTCGACCATGGCGTCGTAGGGCATGTTGGGGATAGCGCCCTTGTTCTCGCAAATGACCAGGAAACGCTGCTTGGTATCGTTCTTCAGAGCGATGGCCAGGTCGGCAATCCAGTCGCCGTGGCTGCCCGCATAGAACGTGCTCTCGTCGATCTCGCCCGTCTTCTCGTAATGGTCGATGCCGTCAAAGAGGTTCTTCTCGCGCGTCTCCTCAACCTCGTTTGCACGAGTGCGCTCGGGGTTGGAATGCTCGACGAACTCCTTCTGCTGCAGGTAGTAGTTCAGGTACGTGTTGGGCAGGTACTCCGGGAAGCACTCCATGATCTCGTACTCGCCCTTCCAGACGTAGTACCAGCTGCCCTTGGTGTGGCGGTTCTGCTCGGGATGCTCGTCGGTGGTCTCCTCGGGCTTCTTGGACATCAGCGAGCCCATGCCCTTGAGGTACGAATCGGGCAGCAGAATCTCATGCTCCTTGATGTACTCGCGCAGCTGCGGGAGCACCTCCTCGCCCTTGTGGCGGATCGAGGTGAACCAACCAAAGTGGTTGAGACCAAAGTAATCGTACTCGACATCCTTCTTGTCGATATCGAGCGCGGCGCAAACCACGTCGATGATCGCGATCGGCATGTCGCAGATGTTGATGATGCGAGCGTTGGGGCGCAGGACGCGGCAGCCCTCGGAGACGATGGCAGCGGGGTTGGAGTAGTTGAGAATCCAGTAGTCCTTCTTGGCGTACTTCTCAACGTCATCGATCATCTCGACCATGGGGAAGATGGTGCGCATGCCGTAGGCAAGGCCGCCGCAGCCGCAGGTCTCCTGACCCACGCAACCGTGGCGCAGCGGAATCTTCTCGTCCTGCTCGCGCATGGCGTAGCCGCCCACGCGCATCTGGGCAAACACGAAGCTCGCGTCGGTAAAAGCCGTCTTTTTGTCGGTGGTCACCGTAAGCTTGATGTCCAGGCCAAGGTCCTCGTGCAAAATCCAGTCCACGAGCACGCCGATCTTGCGCTGACGCTCCTCGTTGATGTCGTACAGACGAATCTCGTCAACGTCGAGCTCGTCCTTGCGCAGGGCGATGGACTTGACGATGCCGGGGGTAAAGGTGGATCCGCCACCACACAGAGTAATGATCATTGTTTACTGCTCCTTCTCAATTGCGTTTTCGACCTTGTCGCGCATCTCGGCGACCTTCATGCCAAAGATGATCTGGATATTGTTGCCGTTGCGGTTGATGCCGCTGTTGGGCACGTGGTTGATGAGGTTCTCATCGATGAGGTCCGGGTTCTTAACGTTCACGCGAAGACGCGTAAAGCAGTTCTCGAGCTCCTCGATGTTGTCCTTGCCGCCAAGACCTGCGACCAGGTCGGCAATACCTGCATCGACGCCCTCTGCGGGAGCTGCGGCAACAGCGCCCTGCTTCACCGCGACAGACGCGGCGGCCTCGCCCTCGGCAACGGACTCGGCGAGCTCGGACTCCTCCTCGCGGCCAGGCGTGTGGAGGTTGAGCTTCTTAATAAGGAAGGTGAAGAGGAAGAAGTACAGAGCGGCGTTGACGACTCCAAGCACCAGCATCATCGGCCAGTTGGTCTTGTCGACACCGAGGACCAGGTTGGAAACCACGATGTTGATGATACCGCCTGCAGTCGAAGCGGGCACGGAGAGGACCTTGAGCAGAACCAGGAAGATGCCGGAAAGAACCGAGTGAACGACAAAGAGCACGGGAGCGGCAAAGACAAAGAGGAAGTCCATGGGCTCGGTGACACAGGAGAGCACGGCGGTGATGATCAGCGGGATGATAACGGCCTTGGTCTTATCCTTGTTCCCCTTGTAAGCGGTGAAGATAAAGGCGAGACCGATACCGATGTAGGGCCACAGGTTGTTGAAGGTGTAGCTGTTGAAATACGTGCTATCGGAGAAGGGCTGGCCCGTCATTGCCATCTCGGCAACACGGATGGGATAGGCGCCGGCGATAACCTGATCACCCAGCGTCAGGGTGCCAACCACATCGGAGAACTGGAACGGGGTGTAGATGAGGTGGTGCAGACCGGTGGGAACGAGCAGCTTGTTGAGCATGCCGTAGATAAACAGACCGATGTTGCCCGACTCCTTAATGATGCCGGCAACGGAGGAGATGGCACCCTGAACCGGAGGCCAAACGATGCAGAAGCCAGCGCCCATAATCCAGGAAATGATGATCATGATCAGGAACGGAAAGCGAACGCCCGAGAACATCGAAAGGGCAATGGGGAACTGCTTGTTCGAGTACTTGTTGAACACAGCACCGGTGATGCAGCCCAGGATGATGCCGCCAAACACGCCGGTATCGAGCACCTGGATGCCCATAACGGTGGCCTGGCCGGTTCCGGTAAGGCCGAGCATGCCGCTCGCTTCGGCAAGAGAGCCGGTGGCGTTGAGCACGATGTTATTGGCCTGCAGGAACAGGAAGAACGACATCAGGGCGATCAGCGAAGCATGGCCCTTGTTCTTCTTTGCCATGGCGCCGGCGATGCCCACGCAGAACAGAATCGAGAGGTTGTTGATGATAAACATCAGCGACTGATAGACAACGGCGCCCACAAGCTGGAACGGACCGGAGCCCAGCACAGGAATCACGGCGCAGATGGTCTTGTTGGTCAGAATAATGCCCACGATGAGCAGAATGCCGGCAACCGAGAGATACATCATCGGCTGAACGATTGACTTCGCGAACACCTCCAACGGCGCTTTGAAATTGAACTTCTTTTTTGCGGTCATAGCGGTACTCCCCTTCCTTTTCCGCAAATTAAGACAGATGTGCCCTGGGCAAGACCGTGAGCCTTGCCTTATATCAATCGATGTGTGGGCACGTTATGCCTAGAGACCAGGTTCTCCAAGCAGGTTAACAATGTGATATGCGAGATAACTCTTCTCGGCATCGGTAACGACAACGTTATAGGTAGACGCTAAGTGGTCGGCAATTGACTCCGCACACGAGAACGCCCTCGGATACGCCGTTTCATCGATACGGAACAGCGCGTCGCCATTGACCTGCCCCGCCGCGGGATCGAGCGCTCGCTGCGCAAAAAACTGCAGATGGCGAACGAAACGCTCGTACGGCAACGAGGTGACGTCAAGGGTCGTGGCATAGTGCTCGGAAACAATCGCGAGCACGTCGCGAACAAGCTGGACCGAAACAATCAGACGGTCAGAGCGCTGCGGCATAGTGGCGTTGACGATATGCAGCGTAATAAAACCCTGCTCTTCTTCGCTCATCTGGATGCCCATATACTCCTTGATAATCTGCAGCGCACGGCCCGCAAGCGCATACTCCTTGCGATAGAACTGCTGGATCTCGAGCAGCAGCGGGTTCTCGCAGGGAACGCCCTTGCGCTCGCGCTCCAAGGCAAGGCTGATATGGTCTGCGAGAGCAATGAGAATCTTATCGTTGATGTCGACATTGAGCTCTCGACGAAGCATCTGAACGATTTCCTCGGAAATCACGAGGTTGACGGTGGGGATGGACTCCAAAAGATGAGCCAAGCGGTCAATCGTACGCGAATCCTGAGAAGTTCCCTCCTGCAACGCGTAGGTCTTTTCGACTGACGCCTCGTCGATGGCATCGCCGGCATGACGGCCAAAGCAGGGGCCTCGACCGATGACGATGAGCTCGGAGCCATCGTCCGAAGTGACCATTGCGACGTTGTTGTTAAAAACTCGCTTGATAACCACGGTACCCACCACAAGAATTTACTCGGAAAGCCAGACGACAGGCTCTTTAACAGCAACAGGGCCGGAAGCATGCTCACGAAGAGTCGAGTTCTCCGAGCGCTCGCACACGATAACGAAGACCGTGGGATCGAAGCCGGCGGCGCGGACCGCGTCGAAATCGACCTCGACGAGGGGCTGGCCCGCGTCGACATGATCGCCCTGGGCAACGAGCGCATGGAAGCCCTTGCCCTCAAGCTTAACAGTATCGATTCCGATATGCAGCATCACCTGAGCAGAGCTGTCGTCGGACATGATGCCCAGCGCGTGCTCAGTCGGAAACAGCGCGGCGACGGTGCCGGAAACAGGAGCGCACACCGTTCCCTCTTGGGGAACCACGGCAACGCCATCGCCCACGGCACGGCTGCTAAAAGCGGGGTCATTGGTATTTTCTAGATGAACAAGCTCGCCGGAAACAGGAGCGAGGATTTCGAACTCGGAAGTTGCAGTCTTCTGCTCATCCGAACCGCCCATCAGGCGAGAAAAGAAACCCATGGTGGCATGTCCCTTCATAAATATAGCCCAACCAAAATCAAGCGAATGCGTCCATAGAGACACATCCGTTCAAAGACTTTGGTTAGGCCCACGTCCGAGGGACTCGGTAACCTTCCGCATTTCTTTTTACGGGAGTTATTGTAGACAAGCCCAAAGCCAGAACAATCATTATGACCGGTGAGCGGTATTTTTTCTTCGATAAACGGTATTTAGGCGGCACTTAGGGGCGTTCCTTTCCCGCCGGCACCCAGGGGCACTCCTCACTCTGGTGCGTTGGGAACAGGTTTGTTTGCACCAGGTTGGTGCAGATTAACCTGTCCCCAATGCACCAATTTCGTATGCACTAGATGAAGGGCTCGCATTCCTTCCGCACGACGCAAGCCTTGCTCAGCATCTGGGAAACAGCGGATAGCTTGTTGGGATCAAGCTTGCGAGCGCCTCGCGGACATACGGCAATGCAGCGCATGCAGGAGATGCACGCCTCGCCAGCTGCTCGCTTGGGGTCGCCCTTGTCGATAGCACAAACGGGGCACGCCGCGGCGCATGCACCGCAGGAGACGCAATCCTCTGTTGCCTCGGGTGCCATGCGGTGACCTCCGGCTTGTTTATAAGGACGATTGCCGGGAATAGAGGGCTCGGATGCATCCTCAGTCAACAGCTTTTGCTGAATTTGCTGCGCAAACTCTGCGAGCTGCGCCGCATCCTGCGCATCCGGTCGCCCAGCAGCAAACTGACGAGCAACGGAATGCTCAGCAATAGCAGAAACCGCTGCAACCACCCTAAATCCGGCGCGCTTCGCAACGTCCTCCAGCTCTACGAGCGTGTCCTCAAACGCGCGGTTTCCGTATACACAAACCAAAACAGCCCGAGCCCCGTTGCCGCGCACCATGCCCAACCGGTCAGCCACCACAGCCGGGATTCTACCGGCATACGCCGGCACAGAGATTACGGCCACGTCGTCCTCAGTCATCGAGACAGCGCTGAAATCTAGCCCGCTATCGGTCAGATCGACGGTAACGGTATTTTTGTCCAGCGCCCCGGCCACAAGGCCAGACACCTTCCGCGTTCCACCCGTCGGACTAAACACAATTTCGAATACGTCCATCGAGGCACCCTCCCCCTACGCCTGGCAACGCGTCAAGCCGTTTTCACATCCAGCCAGAGTATACGGTACGTGGGATCCCCGTTTTGGTGCACCAAACACCCCAATGCACCCACCCTACGCTGTCTGCCTCTTCGTTTTGTATTAATTACGGTACAGATTGTATATATTTACGGGATACCGCCGTGTTCTCCTGAGGTACCCCATCCTGGCCCGTGCAAAAAACGGAGTATTCTGCAACGTGACCGCGCCAGCACCGCCGCGGGTGGGCAAAACTGTAGGGCGCCGTATCATTTTAAGTCCCGACATGGCGAGAATAACGCGTCCCTGCTCCGGAAAACGGCGAAATCTGACTCGGAACGCTCGCTAGGGATATCCGAAGGCCACCGTTGGCGACGTCGAATCATATGCAGACAACTCGAACTGCAGAATACTCCAAAAAATGCACGGCGCACCCCATAGGACCCATTGCTGCATGGCGGAAAATAGGTCCTCAGCATCCCCCAGATGCATTCCCGAGAAAATCACGTTTGAATTAGCGATGGACACGGCAAACAAAAGGGCCCGAGCGTTGTTTGCTCGGGCCCTTAGCTTGTCTCACGCTAGCGCGCGATGCGCATCTTACTTGCGCTTGCCGCCGCCGTCACCGGGGCGACGGGAGCTGCCGCCGCGCTTGCCGCCACGGCTGTTGCCATAGCTGCCACGGTTATCGCGACCGCCGGCACGGCCGCCACGGGAGCCGGTCTGGTTGCCGCCACGCCCGCCACGATAGCCGCCACGACGCTCCTCGCGGGTATCGTCGTAGTTGCGCCAGTCATCGCGACGATCGCGGCTGGCACGCGGG
>USCJ01000052.1 GCA_900553215.1 uncultured Collinsella sp. | reverse complement strand
GCTCCCAAAGGTCAGGCGGCTGCTGAGCTGGACGCTCTGCCGGGTCATGGCCCGCAGCCGGGCCAGCAGCTCCGCCGTGGCGAAGGGCTTGGTGAGGTAGTCGTTGGCGCCCGCATCGAGCCCCGCCACCTTGTCGGAGACCTCGCCACGTGCCGAGAGCACAAGCACCTTGGTCTCACAATCAGTTGTCCTGAGTTGCCTGAGCACGGTCATGCCGTCGACATGGGGGAGATTGAGGTCGAGCACGACAAGATCAAAGGTCTCGACATCGAGCAGATCGAGGGCCTGCTGCCCGTCGTAGCAGCAGTCGACGCTATAGGCCAAGTTGCGCAGGCTGCGTGCGATCGCATCGCACAGCGCCCGCTCGTCCTCGACGACCAAGATGCGCATAACGTTCTCCTTGCATAGTCATTCACGCTTAACACGGATTTTATAGTCGGTATGGTCCAATGGGTCGCGAAACGAAAGGAGTGGTCAGATTGTTCAAAGCGATTAAGCCTGTGGCGCAGGTGGCTTTGCTGATCGTTGGGGTAGCCATGGTTGGCTTTGGAATTATGCGCGGCGAGGCAGATGCCGTGCTGGCCAAGGCAATCAGGCTGTGCTTGGAGTGTATCGGAATTGGATAAAAGAAAAAACACTGCATCGCATCTTTTAGCGCGATTTCGTGGATTGATTCAGGCGGCGGCGACGCTTGCGACCAATATTCACCTGCCTAACTTTGCAAAGGGCGGCATCTACCAGGGAACGGGCAAAGCCGTCTGCGTGCCGGGCCTCAACTGCTACTCGTGTCCGGCGGCCTCGGGTGCGTGCCCCATCGGGTCGTTTCAGTCGGTGGTGGGCTCGTCTAAGTTTAGCTTTTCGTATTACGTCACCGGAACGCTCATTCTGATCGGCGTGCTGCTGGGACGTTTTGTATGCGGCTTTTTGTGCCCGTTTGGATGGCTACAAGAGCTTTTGCATAAGATTCCCAGCAAAAAGCTCTCCACGAAAAAGCTCAAGCCGCTCACGTACATCAAGTATGCCGTGCTGCTGTTTGCCGTGGTGCTGCTGCCCGTCTTGGTGGTTAACGATGTGGGTATGGGCGACCCGTTCTTTTGCAAGTACATCTGTCCGCAGGGCGTGCTCGAGGGCGCGATTCCGCTGTCCATCATGAACATGGGAATCCGCTCTGCGCTGGGAAAGCTCTTTACCTGGAAGCTCGCGATCCTCATTGTGGTTGCGGTGCTGAGCGTGCTGTTCTACCGCCCCTTCTGTAAATGGATTTGCCCCCTCGGCGCATTTTATGCACTCATGAACAAGGTGTCGTTGCTGGGGATCCAGGTTGACCAGTGCAAATGCGTCTCGTGCGGCAAGTGCGCCAAGGTGTGCCAGATGGACGTGGACGTTACGCGTACGCCCGACCATGCCGAGTGCATTCGTTGCGGCAAATGCGTGGGCGCGTGCCCCGTCGATGCTATTAGCTTTCGCTACGGGCTGGGTGTGACGGGCGACAAACCCGCGCAGTCCACGCAAGCCTGCGAAAACAAATAGGTACCTATATAAGTTTCGATATAAACGGAGGAACCATGAAACTGTCAAAAATTGCGGCTCTGTTGATGCTGCCCGTGCTGGCGCTGACTCTCGCGGCGTGCTCTGCCCCCAAGGGCGACGCGAAGGATGCCACGAGCGGCGATGCGCAGATTGCCGAGCTTGTGGCACAAAAGCCGTCGAGCGCCGAGGAGGCGGCCAAGCTGTACCAGCAGCTGCTGCAAAAGGAAAACGAGATCTTTGCGAGCGATAACGCCCTATGGGAAAAGGTGTTCCTTGCGGCCAACAAAGACACTCCCATGATTGAGGACGGCAAGAACTACGGTGACTTCTTGCTCGATACCATCGAGGGCGCCAAGGATCAGTTTGCGGCTGACGAGCTTAAGACGCTTAAGGCCGGCGCGCAGCAGGTCAAGGAGATCGAGGACAAGCTCATGGCGCTGGAGAAGGAGTTCCCCGGATGCGGCAGCACGCCCGGCGAGGGGGAGAGCGTCGATGCCTCGACCGCAGGCATGACCAACGGCGAGAGCGGGGAGACGAAGTTCCCCAGCTTTAAGGGCAAGGACTTGGACGGCAACGATGTAAACAGCGACGAGCTGTTCTCCAAGAACAAGGTCACCGTCATGAACTTCTGGTTTACCACCTGCAAGCCGTGCGTGGGAGAGCTGGGCGATCTGGAGAAGCTCAACAAGGAGCTTGCCGAGAAGGGCGGCCAGGTCGTGGGCGTTAATTCCTTTACGCTCGATGGCAATAAAGACGAGGTGGCTGATGCCAAGGACGTGCTTTCCAAGAAGGGCGTGACGTATAAGAACATCTGGTTTAAGTCGGACAGCGAGGCCGGAAAGTTCACCTCCAACCTGTACTCGTTCCCGACCACCTACGTGATCGACCAGAACGGTAACATTGTGGGAGAGCCGATCATGGGCGGCATCAACTCCGCTGAGCAGCGCGAGGCGCTCAACAAACTGATCGATCAGGCACTCGCGAAGAGCGAACAGTAAGTCCGTGGGACAGACAACTGAAGGGGAGTCGCTGGAAACAGCGACTCTTTTTTTCTGCTTCGGGGTAGCATCATGGGTATACGTCGAAAGGGCACGCAGCTTTTCGTGCATTGCCTGAGCGGTGCGCGAAGCAACCAAGCTGTGAGTTTTCTTAAGCGTTCTGGGTATGGCAGTGTCAAGAATATCGGCGGCATAAGCGGCTACACGGGAAAGGTGGTGCGTTAGCTATGAAGGTGGTTATCGTTGGAGGCGTCGCGGGCGGCGCATCGGCGGCCGCACGTTTGCGCAGACTCGACGAGCAGGCCCAAATTGTCATCTTTGAGCGCACGGGTTTTGTATCGTATGCCAACTGTGGGCTTCCGTACTACATTGGCGGCGTGATAGAAGAAGAGAGCGCATTGACGCTGCAGTCTCCCAAGGGCTTTTGGGATCGCTTTCGCATTGCGGTCAAGACGAGTCACGAGGTGTTTGCCATCCATCCCGATTCGCATACGGTCGAGGTTCGCAATATGCTGACGGGCGAGGAATTTGTCGAGACGTATGACAAGCTCATCCTGTCGCCGGGTGCAAAGCCGATTCGCCCTGCGTTGCCGGGCATCGACTCGGATAAAATCTTTAGCCTACGCACCGTTGAGGACACGCTGCGTATTCACAGCTATGTTCGAGAGCGGCGACCGAGCAGTGCCGTCGTGATCGGCGGCGGCTTCATTGGCGTCGAGACGGCGGAGAATCTGTGCGAGCTGGGGCTCCAGGTGACCCTTCTGCAGCGTCCCGTCCAGCTTATGAACAACCTGGATTACGACATGGCGACCCTTTTGCATACCGAGGTGCGTGAGCACGGTATCGATCTGCGCCTCAAGGCCGATGTGACAGGTTTTGAGGAAGTTGATGGCCGCGTTGTCACCCATGTTGCGGGCGATGACCCTATCGGAGCCGATATGGTGCTGCTTGCCATTGGCGTGGCACCTGAGAGCCATCTGGCGCAAGAGGCGGGGCTCGAACTGGGCATCAAGGGGGCTATTGTGGTCAACGACCGCATGGAGACCTCTGCTGCCGACGTGTATGCCGTGGGCGATGCCGTGCAGGTCACGCATCAGGTGACCGGCGAGGACGCGGTCATTTCGCTCGCCGGCCCCGCCAACAAGCAGGGGCGTGTCGTCGCCGATGTCATAGCCGGCATGGACAGCTGCTACCTCGGATCGTTGGGCTCATCGGTTATCAAGGTATTCGACTTGACGGCGGCAAGCACGGGACTATCCGAAAAGGCAGCACACGCGGCGGGAATTGACTGCGACAGCGTGGTCCTGTCGCCCGGTTCGCATGCGGGTTATTATCCGGGTGCAACGCCCATGACCATGAAGGTTGTCTTCGAGAAGCAGGGATTGCGCCTGCTGGGTGCGCAAATCGTGGGCATCGATGGTGTGGACAAGCGTATCGACGTTCTGGCGACTGCCATCCAGGCAGGCATGCGCGGCGATAGGCTTAAGGATTTGGACCTAGCATACGCGCCGCCGTATTCATCGGCGAAGGATCCCGTCAATATGGCGGGCTTTATGATCGAGAACCTCAATCGCGGCATACTGGCGCAGTGGCATTGGGAGGATGAGCCCAACTTGCCACGCGATGGCAGCGTGCAGCTGCTCGATGTTCGTACGGAAGGGGAGTATGAGCGCGGGCATATCGATGGTTTCGTAAACATTCCCGTCGATGATCTGCGCAATCGCCTGGGCGAGCTCGACCGGGCCAAGCCGGTCTACGTGATTTGCCAGAGCGGCATTCGCAGCTACATTGCTTGCCGTATTTTGGCGCAGCATGGCTTTGAGTGCTTTAACTTCTCGGGCGGCTATCGCTTCTTTGCAGCCGTGACTGAGGCTCGCCGCGGCAGCGCTAACGTTATGCCGTGCGGGCTCGAAAAGTAGCGCGCATTGGAATGTGACAAAGTGACAGCCTCTTTGTCGCATCGGGGATGTTATATGCGGGATGGTGCGCCATGCGGCGTGCTGTCCCGTTCGTTTTTTGGCGCGGTTCGTTACATTCCTCACTGGTATCGGCCAAAAATGAGGATAGAGTAGGACAAACGCGTCGAATGTGAACGGCGGGGGAGAGCGGGTGAGTGTACCCGCGGGGGAGAGGTTGCCGTCCATGCTGGATCTCAGAGTTATTTGCAAAAGGTACGTTACGCAGTCGTTTACGCAGGTAGCGCTCGACAGCGTAAGCCTGTCTTTTCGCGATAACGAGTTTGTAGCCATCCTGGGTCCTTCGGGCTCGGGTAAAACTACGATGCTCAACGTCATTGGTGGACTCGACCATTTCGATTCTGGCGATCTACTGATCGATGGCATCTCGACCAAGGACTTCAGCGACCGCGATTGGGACGCCTATCGTAACAATCGCATCGGCTTTGTGTTCCAGAGCTATAACCTCATTCCGCATCAGACCATTTTGGAAAACGTGGAGCTGGCGCTTACGCTCACGGGCGTGGGGCGTGCCGAGCGCCGCCAGCGTGCGCGCAAGGCGCTCGAGGCAGTTGGCCTGGGCGAGCACGTTGACAAGCGCCCGAGCCAGCTTTCGGGCGGGCAGATGCAGCGCGTCGCCATCGCCCGCGCCTTAATCAACGATCCCGAGATTGTGCTGGCTGACGAGCCGACCGGCGCCTTGGACTCAACGACATCCGTACAGGTCATGGATTTGCTCAAGGATGTTGCGCGCGATCGTTTGGTCATCATGGTCACGCACAATCCCGAGTTGGCATACAGGTACGCCACGCGCATCGTCACCCTGGCGGACGGCAAGATCACCGACGATTCAGATCCCTTTGATGCTGCCGAGGCTGCGCGTCGCGAGGCCAAGCCCACGCGCAAAACCTCGATGAGCTTTGTGACGGCGCTGGGGCTTTCTGCCCGAAACCTCATGACCAAGAAGGGCCGTACGGCCATGACTGCCTTTGCAGGTTCGATTGGCATCATCGGTATCGCGGCGATTCTGGCGCTCTCCAACGGCGTAAACGGCTACATCAAAAAGGTCGAGGAGGATACGCTCTCGAGCTACCCGCTCACCATTTCCAAGCAGGATTACGACCTGTCGTCCATGATGGGCGGACAGGGGACCACGGATGAGGAGGCGTCCAAGGGCGAGGACTCGTCCGATGGCGCTACCGGCGGCAAGGCTCAGGGGACCGATAAGATCCCTGTGGTCACGGCCGTAAAGGACATGTTCGCAAGTGTTAAATCTAACGATATGACGAGCTTTAAGGCATGGCTTGGCGACGGCGGCAACGGTATCGACAAAGAGGTCAACGCTATTCAGTATGGTTACGGCGTGACGCCGGTTGTCTATCGTTCGAGTAAGGGCGACGAGAAGCCCGTTCGCCTTGTTCCCAACGCTATGACCGAGGCCATGAGCGGAGGCGCGAGCTCGGCGGCAACGGTGAGCATGGATTCCATGGGAACGTCGGTCTTTAACGAGATGATTGACGACCAGAGCCTGCTCGACAGCCAGTACGATGTCGTTGCCGGCCATTGGCCTACGTCCGCCAACGAGGCCGTGATGGTGCTTTCGAGCCGCGGAACGGTGGGCGACTACACGCTCTACAGCATCGGCGCGCTGGATATCGATGAGCTCAACGACCTGGTTAACAGTGCCATGACGGCCGACGGCAAGGTCAAGACGCCCAAGACCGGCAGCGACTTTACCTACGACGATGCACTGTCCACGACGTTTAAGGTGTTGTCGCCGGCCGATGCCTATCGCAAAAACGAAGAGACCGGCATGTGGACTGACATGTCTGGCGACGCCGACTTTATGAAAGCCAAGGTTGCCGACGGTATTGACGTGCGCATTGTGGGCGTGGTGCGACCCAACGAGGCGGCAAACGCGAGCGCATTGTCCCCGGGCATTGCCTATACGCATGCGCTGACTCGCCAGCTTATGGAGCGTGCTGCCGATTCGCAAATCGTGCAGGAGCAGCTTGCCCACCCCGAGACGGATGTCTTTACGGGTAAAACCTTCGACGAGCTGCAGGGCGAGGCCAAGCAAGGCGTGGATCTGAGCAGCATGTTCAGTGTGGACGAGGCGGCGCTGAAGAGCGCGTTCTCTCTCGATTCGTCTGCGCTCTCGGGTGCGGCCGGCGGCATGGACCTTTCTAGCCTTGATTTGTCCGGGCTGGACCTTGACCTTTCGGGCGTTGGGAAGGACATCGACTTCAGCGACATCATGGCCAAAGCGCCGGCCCCAGATTTCTCGGGCATCTTTGACGGTCTGGAACTCACGCCCGAGCAGATGCAGCAGGTAGGAACGCTTGCCAACCAGCTGTTTGAGGGCTTTCTGCAGTCTGATCAGTTTAAGGCGCTGTCGCCCGAAGATCTTAAGGACGCGTCAAAGCTTGCTGCCGCATTCTCGGCGTATCTTGAGAATGATGCCGCAGCCCAGCAATGCCTGGCTCAGCTCAAGGCGTTGGGCGGCGATGCCTTGGCCGAGCGTCTGCAGCAGGTGATGGGCGACTATGTGCAAAAGCAGCTGGCTCCGTATTTGCAGCAGTCTATGGATCAGGTGATGAAGGCGGTCAGCGAGCAGATTGCGACGACGGTATCAACCCAGCTCAAGGCGGGTGCGGCAGGGCTCATGGACCAAATGGCGACGCAGATGTCTTCGAGTTTTGCCAACCTGGCGAGCGCCATGCGCGTGGATGCGGGCGCCTTTGCTCGTGCCATCCACTTCAACATGGACGCCGAGGACCTGAGCTCGCTCATGATGAGCTATGCCAAGGCGTCGAAGCTCACCTACGACAACAATCTGACCACGTTGGGCTATGCGGACGAGGCGGACCCCATTTCGGTCAAGATTTTCCCGCGCGACTTTGAGGCCAAGGAGCGCGTGCTCGATTACATCGATGCGTACAACAAGCAGGTCAAAGCTGCCGGCAACGATGAGCAGGCAATCTCGTACACCGACTACATGGGCATCATCATGGGCTCGGTGACCGACATCGTGAATACTATCAGCTTGGTGCTCATCGCATTCGTGAGTATCAGTTTGGTGGTGAGCTCCATCATGATCGGCATCATCACCTACATCAGCGTGCTGGAGCGCAAAAAGGAGATTGGCATCCTGCGCGCGATCGGCGCGTCAAAGCGCAACGTGGCAAACGTATTTAATGCCGAGACCTTTATCGAAGGCCTCATTGCCGGCGTCTTTGCCATTGTCGTCGTGGTGGCCGTGAGCTTTCCGGTTAATGCCTGGGCGCTTGCGGCCAAGCAGGTGCCCAACCTGATGAGCCTGCCCGTTCAAGACGCGCTGATGCTCATTGTAATTTCGGTGCTGCTGACGGTCGTTGCCGGCCTGCTGCCGGCTCGCAGCGCATCCAAGAAGGATCCCGTGGAGGCCCTGCGCTCCGAATAATGCGACAAAGGGACAGTCCCTTTGTCGCATTGGGGGCCCAATTACCGTTCGGCACGTTAAGGATCCCCGCTCCCCGCTTAACACTTGACGAAGAATCTCCATCTTTATATACCTATCGGTAGGCATATAGGTTGCACTGCCGATAGAAACGGAGTAACCATGACTCTCATCGCACCAGCCGAAAAGGACCGC
>USCJ01000051.1 GCA_900553215.1 uncultured Collinsella sp. | reverse complement strand
TGCCGAGGCGAGCAACGCTATTCCGTCGCAGTCTATCTGCGAGCTTGCGATTGCCGCCGATGAACTGCCGGCGCCTGTTGAGAATGCCGGCCGCCTGGAGATCACGGCGCTCGATAACGGGCATGCGCAGATTTTTGCCCACGGCATTGGCGGTCATGCCTCGATGCCCGAGGGAACGATCAATGCCGTCGGCCTCATCGTGGCGTATCTGCGCGAGGCCGAGGATGCGTTTGGTGCCCGTGACGAGCGCCTGCTGACGCCTGCCGAGCACCAGTTCGTCAAGTTCTTGGCCTTTGTGCATGCGGATGCCTATGGCCGCGGCCTGGGTATCGATGCGACGAACGCGGCGTTTGGCCCGCTCACGTGCAACCCCGGCGTCATCCGCGTGGTGGATGGCCACATTGAGCAGGTCATTGACGTGCGTTTCCCCGACAGCACGAGCGCCGATACCATCCGCGAGCAGCTCGAGCCACTTGTGGGCCGCTTTGGCGTGACGTATCGCGTGGATCGCGCAAAGGTGCCGTTCTCGGTCTCTGCCGACGATCCGGCTGTGAAGGCGCTTATCGATACCTATAACGAGTTTACGGGCAAGCATGTCGAGCCCTTCGCCATGGGCGGTGGCACGTACGCACGCAACTTTGCCCGCGCCGTCTCGTTTGGCCCCGAGGAGACCGGCCTGGAGCTGCCCCCATGGGGCGGCCAGATGCACGGCCCCAACGAGTGCGCCAACGAAGAGCAGCTCAAGCAGGCGCTCAAGATTTATATCGTCGCAATCCTGCGCTTGAACGAGCTGGAGCTTTAAGGTTACGCGAACGCCAGGGCGACAACCTGTCTTTCGAAGAGGACGGCATGACCAGAAGGTCTATGCCGTCCTCTTTCTGAAAATGATCCCTTGGGGACGGAGGAAAACGGATCATTTGGTGTAAAAGGCGGGTCATGCTTGTCGGCGGGATTGTTATTCGTTTGTAAAGCCCTGCCGCGCTTGCGGTAAGGGTCTATCAGATGCCCGTAATAAAGCGCAGCTGACGCGGGCGCTGCCCGATCGAGACCGTATCTTTCCAAACAGCAAAGCGGGCAGGGTGCCCGCGAGTCGCTTGTATGAAAGGAAGATCATGCTCGATCAGGCTTATTCTCGTCGTCAGTTCCTCGGCCTCGCTGGTGGTCTTGCCAGCATCGTCGGCCTCGGTCTCGTTGGTTGCGGCGGCGCAGGCGCAACCGACGCCGCCGACAAGGGTAGCGCCGCTGCTGCCGAGTCCGTCTCGGGCGAGGTAACCTACGACGGCGCCTCCTCGTTCCAGGCTCTCGTCGAGGCTGCTGCCGAGAAGTTTATGGATGCCAACCCCGACGTCTCCGTCTCCGGTTCGGGCAACGGTTCGGGCAAGGGCCTGACCGCTGTCGCCGCCGGCACCGTCACCATCGGTAATTCCGATGTCTTCGCCGAGACCAAGCTCGAGGCCGATCAGGTCAAGAACCTCGTCGATCACGAGGTCGCCGTCGTGGGCATGGGCCCCGTCGTCTCCAAGAACGTGACAGTCGACGACCTGACCCTCGAGCAGCTCAAGGGCATCTTCTCCGGCCAGATCACCAACTGGAAGGAGGTCGGCGGCGACGACGCCAAGATCGTCGTTCTCAACCGCAAGGCCGGCTCCGGCACCCGCGCCACCTTCGAGGCCGCCGTCTTTGGCGACGAGGCCGTCGACTTTAAGGGCGACGCCGAGCTCGACAAGTCCGGCGATGTCCAGACTCAGATGGGCAGCACCGACAACGCCATCTCCTACCTTGACTTCTCGCACTTCGATGACTCCAAGTTCAACGCCATCATGGTCGAGGGCGTCGAGCCCAAGAGCACAAACGTCACCGACGACTCCTTCAAGATCTGGGCGACCGAGCACATGTACTGTGCTAAGGACGCCGACGAGGCCACCAAGGCCTTCCTGGAGTTCATGCTTTCCGACGACGTCCAGGGCAAGCTCGTCGAGGAGCAGGGCTTTATTCCCGTTTCTGCCATGAAGGTCGTCAAGGACGCCAGTGGCAAGGTCTCCGCTAAATAAGTAATCGCCCCCGGAAAGGTTTGCAATGGCAAAACAGCTGCCAAAGCGCGAGCTTGAGAACGTGGGCCTGGGCGTCACGGGTGCGTGCGTAGCGCTCGTGACGCTTGTCGTTGCCGCGCTCATCTTTATGGTCGCCCAAAAGGGCCTCTCGGCTTTTTTCAAGGACGGCGTCTCGATCATCGAGTTTTTTATCGGTACCAAGTGGGACCTGGCCAACACGGCCGAAAACGGCCTGCCCTACACTGGCGCCCTGCCCCTGATCGTCACCTCGTTTGCGGTCATGGTGCTCTCCACGCTCATCGCACTGCCCATCGCCATCGGCTCTGCCATCTTTGCGGTCGAGATTCAGCCTAAGTTTGGCTCCAAGGTTTTTCAGCCGCTCATTGAGCTTTTGACCGGTATTCCCTCGGTCGTCTTTGGCCTGATCGGTTTTCACGTGGTCGTCGGCCTTATGAAGAGCGTTTTCCACGTGAGCACGGGTCTGGGTATCTTGCCCGGCGCTATCGTGCTGGCAGTCATGATTCTGCCGACGATGACCACGCTTTCGGTCGATGGCCTGCGCGCCGTGCCCGATAGCTACCGCCAGGGTTCGCTCGCGCTGGGCTACACCCGCTGGCAGACCATCTGGCACGTGGTGCTCAAGTCCGCCATGCCCTCGCTCATGACCGCAGTCATCCTTGGCATGACCCGCGCCTTTGGCGAGACGCTCGCCGTGCGCATGGTCATTGGCGGCATCGAGGCCATGCCGACGTCGCTGCTGTCGCCGGCGTCTACCATCACCACCACGCTCACCACGTCCATGGCGGTCTATGCCGAGGGCTCGGCCCAGGACGACATCCTGTGGGCGCTCGGCCTGCTGCTGATGGGCATGAGCCTCATCTTTATCCTGATCATCCATCTCATTGGCCGCAAGGGGGCGAAGGCTCGTGGCTAGCACGCGCATCCATATCGACGAGGCGAGACTCGGGCTTGTCCAAAAGCAGGACCGCATCGCCACGGGCGTGCTGACGGCGATTGTCGCCATCGTCATGCTTATCGTCGTCTCCATGGTGGCCTACATCCTGTTCGAGGGTATCTCGACGCTGTTCCAGCCGGGCTTTCTTACGCAGCCCGCACGCGCCAACGGAACGCAGGGCGGCGTGCTCTACCAGCTGTTCGACTCGTTCTATCTGCTGCTGATTACCCTGATCATCTCGGTGCCCATCAGCCTGGGCGGCGCGGTCTTCCTAGTTGAATACGCGCCCGACGGTCCCATTCGCGACATCGCCTCGACCGCCATCGAGACGTTGTCTTCGCTGCCCTCCATTGTCGTAGGCATGTTCGGCTTTCTGGTGTTCTCTGTGCAGCTGGGCTGGAAGTACTCCATCATCTCCGGCGCCGTCGCGCTCACCATGTTCAACATCCCCATCCTGGTGCGCGTGATTCAGCAGGCGCTCGAGGACGTGCCGCAGGCCCAGCGCGATGCGTGCCTGGCCATGGGCCTCACTCGCTGGGAGGCCACACTGCACATCCTGATTCCCGAGGCCATGCCCGCCATCGTGACCGGCATCGTGCTTTCGGCCGGCCGCGTGTTTGGCGAGGCCGCGGCGCTGCTCTTTACCTCGGGCATGAGCTCGCCGGTCCGCCTCAACTTCTTGAGCTTTAACCTGTCGAGCCCCACCTGCGCCTGGAACGTGTTCCGTCCCGGCGAGTCGCTGGCCGTGCACATCTACAAGATCTATGGCGAGGGCAGCCCCGAGGCCCAGCAGATCGTCTGGGGCACCGCGGCACTGCTGATGATTTGCGTGCTGCTGTTTAACGTAGTCGCCCGTATCGTGGGCAAGCAACTGGCAAGGAAGATGACGGCCGAATGAGCGATATGAATGCAACGCCCGCAACCGAGGCGGCCACGTCCGACACCCCCCAGGACTTTCTGTCGAGCGTGGGGGAGAGCGAGAGGCGCGTGCGCGTGAGCGGCAAGGCCGTGAGCGACGAGGTCGTGCTCTCCGCCAAGGACGTCAACGTGTACTATGGCGACCACCATGCGCTGCACAATACGTCGCTCGACTTCCACAAGGGTGAGATCACGGCGCTCATCGGGCCTTCGGGCTGCGGCAAGTCGACCTTCTTGCGTAGCCTCAACCTGATGAATCGCGAGATTCGCCGCTGTCGCGTGGAGGGCGAGATCAACTACCGCGGGCGCAACGTGAACACCAAGACCGAGAACACGTACGAGCTGCGTCGCTCCATCGGCATGGTGTTCCAGCAGCCAAACCCCTTCCGCAAGTCCATTCGCGACAACATCACCTTTGCGCCCAAGCGCCACGGCATCACCGACCGTGACGAGCTCGACCGCATGGTCGAGGAAAGTCTGCGCGGTGCCGCGCTGTGGGACGAGGTCAAAGACAAGCTCGACAAGAGCGCCTACGCGCTTTCGGGCGGTCAGCAGCAGCGTCTGTGCATTGCGCGCACGCTGGCGCTCAACCCCGACGTAATCCTGTTTGACGAGCCCTGCTCGGCGCTCGACCCCATCTCGACGCTGGCGATCGAGGACCTCATGTCGTCGATCGTGGCCGACCGCGCCATCGTCATCGTGACGCACAACATGGAGCAGGCGTCGCGCGTGTCCAACCGCACGGCGTTTTTCTACATGGGCGATATGGTCGAGTACGACGAGACCGACGAGATTTTCCAACGGCCCAAGGATAAGCGGCTGAATGATTACCTCACCGGCATGTTCTCCTAGTCCGGGACATGCTTGAGGCCCGCGGCGGCCACGGTTGCCGCGGGACTGATTGGAGAGGCGGGTCATCTCTTGCGGGAGATGGCCCGCCTTTTTGTGTCGTGTGCTGGTGCGCTTGCTCAAAACCACCACGAAGGCGCCCGTCCCCTTTGTGGTGGTTTTCGCTATCATGGAGAACGTTGAATTTCTACGAAGGAGCAGGGCATATGGCGATTCTTTTGGGATGCGATTCCGTCAGCCTAGAGTTTCCCACCAAGCATATTTTCGATAGCGTGACGCTCGGCGTGGGCGAGGGCGACCGCATTGGTATTGTCGGTAAAAACGGCGACGGCAAGTCGACGCTGCTGAGCGTGCTCGCCGGCACGCTGGAGCCCGATGACGGACGCGTGACGCACCGCCGCGGCACCACGATCGGCCTGCTCGGCCAAAAGGACAACCTGGTCGATACCGACACCGTGCATCATGCCGTCGTCGGCGACACGCCCGAGTACGAGTGGGCGTCGAGTCCGCGTACGCGCCAGATTCTGGCCGGCCTCATCAGCGATGTGCCCTGGGAAGGCACAGTGGGCGAGCTTTCGGGCGGCCAGCGCCGTCGCGTGGACCTCGCGCGCCTGCTGATCGGCGACTACGACGTGCTCATGCTCGACGAGCCCACCAACCACCTGGACATGCGTACCATCAACTGGCTTGCACGCCATCTTAAGGCTCGCTGGCAGCGCGGTCAGGGCGCCATGCTCGTGGTCACGCACGACCGCTGGTTCTTAGACGAGGTCTGCACCAGCATGTGGGAGGTCCACGACGGCCAGGTCGATCCCTTCGAGGGCGGCTACTCGGCCTACATCCTGCAGCGCGTGGAGCGCGATCGCATGGCCGCGGTTACCGAGGAACGCCGCCGCAACATGGCGCGCAAGGAGCTCGCGTGGCTCTCCCGCGGCGCCCAGGCCCGTTCCACCAAGCCCAAGTTTCGCGTTGATGCCGCTCGCGAGCTGATCGCCGACGTGCCGCCCGTGCGTGACGAGCTGGAGCTCAAGCGCCTGGCCGTGAGCCGCCTGGGCAAGCAGGTTATCGATGTGGTCGACGTGGACGCCGGCTATGCGGATGCCGATGGCACGTCCAAACAGGTGCTCACCGATGTGACCTGGCTCATTGGTGCGGGCGATCGCTATGGTCTTTTGGGCGAGAACGGCGCCGGCAAGTCCACACTGCTCGACGTGATCCAGGGCAAGATCGCGCCCCTGCGCGGTCGCGTGAAGATCGGCCAGACGGTGCGCTTTGGCGTGCTGTCGCAGCAGCTCGAGGAGCTCGAACCCTACATGGGCGACACGATTCGCGAGGTGCTCAGCCACTATAAGAAGTACTACGTCATTGACGGCAAGGAGACTTCGCCCGAGAAGCTCTGCGAGCGTCTGGGCTTTACGACGCAGCAGCTCTGGAGCCGCATCGGCGATCTTTCGGGCGGCCAGCGCCGTCGCCTGTCGCTGCTGCTGACGATCCTGGACGAGCCCAACGTGCTCATCCTGGACGAGCCCGGCAACGACCTGGATACCGACATGCTGGCGATTGTCGAGGACTTGCTGGACGGCTGGCCCGGCACGCTGATTCTGGTGACGCACGACCGCTTCTTGATGGAGCGCGTGACCGACCAGCAGTGGGCGCTGCTCGACGGCCACCTGACGCATATGCCCGGCGGCGTCGACCAGTACCTGCGCCTGTGCAACGCTACCGCCGAGGGCGAGCCCGTGGGTGCACCGAGCGCCAAGACCGGTACGTTCGACACTGGTGCCGCGGCAGCTGCGGCCGAAAAGCCCAAGTCGAGCGGTCAGCCCAACGGCCTTTCCAATGCCGAGCGCCAAAAGCTCCGTCGTGAGGTGAGCTCGCTCGAGCGCAAGATGGAAACGCAGCGCGCCCGCGTGGAGGAGGCCGAGGCCGCCATGGCCCAGGTCGATCCCACCAACTACACGGCGCTGGGCGAGCAGCAGGCAAAGATCGACGAGGCCCACGCCGCCATGGACGAGCTGGAGATGGCGTGGCTCGAGGCGAGTGAAAAGCTCGAGGGCGAGGAGTAGGCGAGGATGATCAAGGCCGCGTTTTTCGATATCGACGGCACGTTGCTGAGCTTTAAGACCCATCGGATTCCGGCGTCGGCGCAGCAGGTGCTCGACAGCTTTCGCGAGCAGGGGATTGCGTGCGTGATCGCCACGGGTCGCCCGACCTATCAGATGCCCGATTGGCTGTTCGATCTTGGTTGGGATGCGTACATTACGCTTTCGGGCCAGCACTGCTTTGATGCCGAGGGGGTTTACCGCAGCTGCCCGATCGATCCGGACGACGTCGCGGTGATCGTGGACCAGGTGGCCGAGGGGCGCTACGACTCGCTGTGTATGCAGGGCGAGAACTCGTTTGTGAACCGCCTGTCCGAGCGCGTGGTGACGGCCGGCAACAACGCGGGGATCGTCTACCACGAGGAACCGTTTGAGCGCGCCTTTGACGCACCGGTCTACCAGTTCTGCGCCTTTGTGGACCCGGCCGACGAGCATATCGTGACCGACGCGGTGTCGCATTCGCTCACCACGCGCTGGTGCGACCTGTTCTGCGACATTATTCCCGCTAACGGCGGCAAGGACCTGGGCGTGGCGGCGACGCTCGAGCGGCTTGGTATCGATGCGAGCGAGGCGATTGCCTTTGGCGACGGCGAGAACGACCTGTCGATGTTTGCCGCCGTGGGCACGAGCGTGGCCATGGGCAACGCGCAGGATACCGTGAAGGCCGCAGCGACCTACGTGACGACCGCCGTAGACGACGACGGCATCTACAACGCCGCCGAGCACTTTGGCCTGCTATAGCTACGGATTCGGCACTTGGGGACGTTCCTTTTGCGCCGGCAGTCGGGGGCACTCCTTGCGGGGCGTGTCCCCGCTTTGTTTTCGTCCCGTGCGTTTTGTGAAACACGGTTAACTTTTTAGACAACGTAGTAAGACATAGGCAACTTTTGCGGTAAAGTAAATCAAGCAAAAGTATCCAAAGGCTAACTAGAAGCCATCGCGAAAGGCGGCCCATGGCCCTGCGTGAATCCGGAGAAGACTATCTCGAATCGATCTACGTTCTGTCGGAACGTCAGGGCACCGTGCGCTCGATCGACGTTGCGGAGTACCTCGGCGTAACCAAGGCGAGCGTTTCCAAGGCCATGGCGACGCTGGAAAGCAACGGCTATGTCGAAATGGGCAAGCGCGATGTGCACCTGACGGAGCGAGGGCTTGAGGTCGCCCGCCAAATGTGGGAGCGTCACTGCTTTTTTGTAGAGCTGCTCGAGGAAGCAGGCGTTTCGGCAGAGGTTGCCTCGCAAGAAGGTTGCCACATGGAGCATTGCCTGAGCGAGGAGAGCTTCGAGAAGCTGAGGGCGATGCTGGGACGGGACAGCGACCGGGACCAGTAGCCCCGCCAACC
>USCJ01000050.1 GCA_900553215.1 uncultured Collinsella sp. | reverse complement strand
CGCCTGCCGCGGCGAGTGCTGCAGCGGCTGCCGTAAGGGGAGCGTTGACATCGCCCGTGCCCGCAAGTGCGCCCGCTTTTCCGGAGCGCTTGTTATTGTCGTGGTCCTTGCCACTGCCGGAGCTGCTTCCGCCGGAGCCGCCGCCCTCGTCAGTACCGCCGCCACTTGAGCCACCATCGCCGTCCGCCGGCATCGGGGCGTCGTGAAGTCCTGTCGTATCCGCGCTATCGCATACGCCGACCTGAATTTCTGAGCGTTCGCAAGCCGCGTCGGGCACATGAAGCTCGTGCAGTACGGCACCCAGTGTCGAGTTTGCGCCCGGTCGGATCTCCTCGAGCGTTACGGGATCGAGCGCCACCAGATTACGTGCCTTCGCATACAACGTTACGCGTTTGCCCACTTCGTCGCTCCAACTCTCGGGGATGGCGAAGCTCATGCGGAACTGTGCCGTGCAACCCGGTGCCAGCACGGCGTTGCCGTTGTCGGCTACCAGTGGGTGCGTTGCAAAACATGCGCCCAGCGTCTCGAGCGCGTACTTCACGTGTGCCATGTCGTTGGCCGAAGCGTCTTCGGCAAGCTCTGGATCGTAGATCGAAGCCATACGTGCGTTCGCTCCGAATCCAATGGATGCGCTGGAGAACGGCTGGCTGGAGCCCTCTCGGTACAGATCGATCGTGCCGGCAGTCAGCAAAGTGTTGCCGTCGTTTCGCACCGTGACCATGAAGGATTCTCCTGCTGCTCCGGGCACCACCGCGCCCGAGGTAGCGACCGCGCCCGTCGGAGTGGCACACGCCACCAGAGGCACTTCGATGCCGTGCAGCTCTGCCTCGCTCTTCTCCGCGCTCACAATGTGCGTGGCGAGCGCGGAGAGCATGCCTCTCGACGTCGAAAATGTCGTTATCTGATCGACGGGATGGTCCAGCTCGCACATCACGAACGGCTCCGTGAACAGATCGCCTGCCAAGGTGCTGGCGAAGATGCGGAAGTGCGTGCCCATCACTGCTACCGGGTTGCCTTCTTCGTCGTAGGTTTGCCCCACCTTGCCATCGGTGTTCTCTACATAGAGCGCGCACCTGCCGTTGTTGCTTACGCTAAACGATGCCGGGCCACAGCCTGCGGCACCCACGGGCTGCGTTGCAAATGCCGATGCGCCTCGCGTCCAAGTAATATGCTGCAGCTGCTCGTTGACGGTGGCCAAAAAGCCCGAATGTTGTGGCCACGGCACCGCATGGGGCACCGTGGCGTCTGGTGGCATAACGCCCCAGCCCGCAATGGACTGGCCGATCACGGCGTACGATGCGCATCCGCAACCGTCTGCGGTCTCGTACGCAACGGGCACCACCATTTTGCCGTTGATATTCTCGGGCTCGCTCAGCTCGATACTCGACGGTGCCTGCGGAAAGCGAAGAACTTCGCGGAACGTCAGGCTGTCGCCCAAATCATCCGACCACAGGGTAAAGCATTCCAGCGCAACCTCGGCCTCGCTGCCGAGCGCCTTCTCTGCGGTGGTTCCGCGGCGGTGGAGGTAGGCACCCGACAGGCGTCCGTCGACCAGCGTCTTGCCTGCCGTGATGCGCGGGCACTGCAGGCAATGGTAGCCATCCTCTTGCAGGCGGCCGCGCGAGATGCTGCGCCATGACGTATGCGACACCACGCGGATCTCGTCATTACTTATGCGCAGGCGCACAACGGACAGTATGCCGGCTGTGCTTGCCGTATCGAAAAGGGTGTTGTCGCCGGCGGGGCGCTCGCCCGAGACCAGCAGCACGTAGGCGTCCTGGTTTCCTCTTCCGTCCGTATATTCCACCACGTCGAAGTCGTAATCGAATATGCCGTCGCGCTCCACGTCGCCCTCGCCAAACCCAAGGGGAAAGTCCACGGGCGTGGGAGCGGACCACGTGCCGTTTGCCTTTGTGTGCACCACCAGGCGCGAGCGGCCATTGTCGCCGTAGCGCACCGAGGCGATACGGAACAGGCATTCTACGCCGGCAATCATCGTTAGCTTCATGTGGGCTTCGCTGAGCAAGCCGGAAAACAGCACGTTGTCGCTCGAGGGTTTGACGCCGCCACGCTCGTCCTCCGACACGCCGGCAGAATTGGCGTTCGGGTCCGCAACGGCGTTCGTTGACTGACCGATGTAGGTGTACTCATACATCGGTGCGGCATTTTCGTCGTTCTCTACCAGTGCATGGACGAAATGCTCGATCTGTCCCGTGTCGTCGCTTTCTGAATCCGCCTCGAGCTCAATGCGCGTGACCGCTTGATCCCAATCGCGCACGACAGGCGCGGCGTTTACGGCAGTGGCCTTAACCTCGGCGCGTGCGAGCAGCTCGGCGTTGGTGACGATGGTGGCCGATGCGATAAACTGCGGCACACCACCTGCCTCGGTGTTGCCGGGCGTGCCGAAGCAGGCATCCAGCGTGTAAGGCGTATCTCCACCCAATGCCAGCTCAGAGCGTTGGAGCACATACTGGTCGCCATTGTTCACCGACATATTCCACGAATCGATGAGTGTGGGCCACGACCCCGACCAAGCCTTGGTGGTCCACTTGAACATTACGAACTGGAGTATCACATCGACATCGACGTCTGCACCTACGCGCAGCCGCGGAAGCTGGTGTCCATCTGCCTTCTCGTACCCAATGAACAGTGTGAGGGATGCGGCGCCACGCACGGCAGACGAAGCGACGCCTGCAACGCCGGCGCCAAAGGAGACGGCAAGCCCGATCTGGATGGTGAACGAGCCCGACGTGTTTGAATAGTCGAGCGAAAAGTTTTTAAAAAACGCCGCGCCGCTACCGTGCGTGTGGGCGCCCACGGCGAGCGCCAGTTTTGCCAGCACCCAGGGGTTGACGTTTAGGAAAAACGGCACCGGTCCCAAGGTGAACTGTTCGGTCCAGTTGAGGTCGGTTCTTACCTGGAAGAGGGCCTTAATATTGCCGTATGCGGGGTCGTTGTTGTCACCCCAGGTTTTGCCCGCCCAATCGTAGGCGAGCGAGCCGTACAGCTGTGTGGCGATATCCATCGTGAACAGCAGCGTGCAATGGTGGCGAAGGAGCTTGGTGTTTCTTGGGTCGGTGCCCGAACCGGCACTCATGCTCTTGTACTGATTCCACTTCCCCTCCATCTCGTCGAGGTAGCGGTTCGCCTGCTTGGCACCCGACTCGCGCGGCGATTTCTTCCAGTATTCCGGATCAGGATTGCCTGAATCGTTCATATAGCTGGCTGGTTTGTATCCTCCGCCAAACAGCACGTATCCAGCAAACGAGAAATCGAAGAGGATCGGAAATGTGGGCATCCAACACGTGAACTTATTACCACCGATGCCGGGAAACGATGCGGGGAAATCAAACGGAGTGATCTCTTGGTCCATGGTGGTGGGAATGATGGTGGTCGAGCCCGATTCCGCCTTTGCGGCCGGCGCGGTGACAACGGCCATAGGGGATGAAAGCGTGTAGGTTTTGCCCTGATAGTCGAGGACAAAGCGCAGTTTGCACCCTTCTTCCAGAAGGCCCGATGCCGCGTCGAGAAACATGTCTTCGAGTGTGAACGTCGCCAGATTATCCGCGCCCGATGCGCTGGCCTTGATCTGACCGATCTGCGTGACGGTTTCGGGTGAGCTGCCCGCGGCAGACGTCACTTTGTTGATGCGCAGCGTTGCCTGCCCACCCTGCGGCAGATGAGCCTGTACAGCGAAGGCGTGCGGTCGGGCTGCTCGTTTGCCGTGTCGTCTTTCGGCAATGCCATAAACGTGGCTTCAGCGTACTGGATGTCCCATTCGTCGAATGTGAGCTGGCGGAAGTACGGCTCGCCGTCGGAAAGCGGACGCGTGGGCGCGGTTATGGCGGTGCCGCCCTGGATGCGCGCAAGGGGAATCTCGACATCACGGTAGCCCGCCACACTAATGGAGATGCCGCCGTTAAAGTCGTACGCGTCAAGGAGCGTTGCCTCGTCCACGTAGCCTTCCGAAAGCGGCGCGACCTCAAAGATGGCCGTGCCTTCGTCGTCGGTCGTGGCGGTGAGCTGCTTGCCTGCGGCATAGCGTGATGTGAGCGTGACCTGGGCACCTGCGATGGGCGCATTCTTGTTGGCGACGTCGACCACGACCACACCAAACATGGTGCGCGAGAGAACGAGCACCCTGAAGGGGTCTTTTTCGTCGGCATAGGCTTCGGTGGGCGCAAACGGCAATATGAAGGCGTTTGCGCTTCCCGGCACGCGCGGCAACATAATGCTCGCCAGCGAGGACGCTCCGGCAACAAGTAACGAACGGCGATCAAGCATCTTTGGCTCCCATCCCGCAGGTATCGATGGAAATAATCCAATTTTGCGAGAAGCCGCTTCGTGGCGGTAGTGCCGTTCAAGGGTCAAAATGTCCAAATTGATCGAGCGAAGCGCCGGGTTCCGGAACGCGTTCGATGCGCTTGCCAGCCCGGTCGCTAACGCAACATATGCGCGACCAGCTCGGCACGAGTTCCGATACCAAGCTTGGCATACACTCCTGATAGGCGGTTTTTAACGGTGCCCGGCGACACGCCCATATGGCGTGCGATTTCGGCGTTGGTCCACCCACGGCAGGCGAGCATGGCCATGGTGAACTCCGTGGTCGTTAGATCGTCGGCCACGTCCTCGCCCGAATCAGGGTTGTGGATGCGCCGCCAGCCGTAGCTGAATCGATACGTGATCTCGATGATGCGAGCGAAATCGTCGGGGTATTGCGATTTTAAGCATGCCTCGATAAGCCCCTGCAAAAGGCCGTGGTGCTCGCCAATGAGCTCGATAAGGCCGTCGGGACGCGCAATGTCCCAAGCGGCTCCGAAGTGTGCCTTTGCGGCGTCGACGTCTTTGAGACTCATGCAGGCCATGGAAGCCGACAGGTGCAGGAACAGCTCCGAGATGGGATAACTTCCCTGTTTCATGATCAGGGCGTTTTCCGCCATGCCTAGACTGCGGCCATATTCGCCGCGCAGGTACAGGGCATGCGCCATCACGTAGCTGGCGAACAGGCGCAGGCCTTCGGGCAGATGTGCCGCAAGCGGATAAAACTCTTCGGCAGAATACGGGGAAGGCAAGTGCAACAGGACGCTCGCGGCGGAGGCGAACAGGATATGTGTGGCGTGGACGGCAGACGATTCCTCGTCAGTTGGCGTATCGAGGATGCCCGCAAGGCAACGACGGGCATCGGCGATACGGTTGAGCGACAGACTGGCATATCCGCAGATAAGGCATGCGGAATAGCGCAGTGCGGGGTCGGTGGCGTCAAGATAGGGGCGTGCTGTCTCGGCGGCGAGTGTGGCCTGTCCGCGAAAGTACAGCGCTTCCGCCGTGGCGATGGTGCGTGAATCGGGGTCGGAAATGCCTGCAACCGCAGCGTCAATCTGCCCCGGCACAAAGGCGGTGCACATCAACGGCATGGGAATGCGCGGGTAGCCATCGCAGTCCATCTTCCATCTCCCAACAGCTGGCAACACTAGCAGCAATTGTACTCCTGTTGCTCGGGACTGGAATTTGTGGTTATCGCCTACGATTATGCCGAACGTATAAAGGAAGAGTCTATTGTCGATGCTCCCAAGGTGGCTACCGAAGCCTAGCTGACCTCGACATTAGGAAAAATTGCCACCCCTGCAAAAAGCTCCGTCGCAGCGATGGGAAACGAACCTCGCTCTGCATATAATGAGGTCATATGACGGTGCGTTTGCATACGTGCAACGCATTCCCATCGAACCGAAAAGGAGCTTTGCATGGATCCCAACAAGCGTCCCGACGACATGGTGCGTATCACCACTCCCGAACTTGCCCAGGCGTTCATCGAAGAGCAGGTTGCTGCAATCCGTGAGCAGATCGGCAACAAGAAGGTCCTGCTGGCCCTTTCTGGCGGCGTTGACAGCTCGGTCGTCGCGGCGCTGCTGATCAAAGCCATCGGCAAGCAGCTCATCTGCGTGCATGTGAACCACGGCCTGATGCGCAAGGGCGAGAGCGAGCAGGTCGTCGACGTGTTCCAGAACCAGATGGACGCGAATTTGGGGTACGTGGACGCCACCGACCGCTTCCTGGACCTTCTGGCCGACGTCGATGAGCCCGAGACCAAGCGCAAGATCATCGGCGGCGAGTTCATCCGCGTGTTCGAGGAAGAGGCCCGCAAGGTTGGCGACGAGGTCAGCTTCCTCGCCCAGGGCACCATCTACCCCGACATTCTGGAGTCACAGGACGGCGTGAAGGCTCACCATAACGTTGGCGGTCTGCCCGAGGATCTGCAATTTGAGCTCTGCGAGCCCGTTAAGCTGCTGTACAAGGACGAGGTGCGCGTCGTGGGCCGCGAGCTCGGCCTGCCCGAGAACATGGTTGAGCGTCAGCCGTTCCCCGGTCCTGGCCTGGGCGTCCGCTGCCTTGGCGCCATCACCCGTGACCGTCTCGAGGCGCTGCGCGAGGCCGATGCCGTCGTGCGCGAAGAGATCGACAAGGCCGGCCTGACCATCTGGCAGTACTTTGCCGTAGTGCCCGATTTCCGCGCTACCGGTGTGCGCGAGGGCAAGCGCGCCTACGACTGGCCCTGCATTATTCGCTGCATCAACACCGTCGACGTCATGACCGCCGAGGTGCCTGAGCTCGACTGGGCGCTGCTCAAGCGCATTACCGCTCGCGTGACCGCCGAGGTCCCCGGTATTTGCCGCGTTTGCTACGACCTCACGCCGAAGCCCGTTGGCACGGTCGAGTGGGAGTAAGCTAACTCAGCTGGCAGGCGACGAGAACTAGCAGATGTGACAAAGGGACAGCCCCTTTGTCACATCCTCGATATTATGTGCGGGATGGTACGCCACGCGGCGTGCCATCCCGTTCGTTATTTTAATGAGCCGAGTGCGCGAGTGGGAAGAGTCACGAGCATGGTCGTTCCGCGCTCCGAGCTCTCTTCGACCTCGATGGAGCCGCCGTGGAGTGCGGCAATCTCCCAGACCAGTGCAAGCCCCAGCCCCACGCCGCCATATGCCCTGCTGCGCGATTTGTCGACGCGAAAGAAGGGCTGAAAGATGCTCGTCTGGTATTGCTCGGGAATGCCCGGTCCCTGGTCGTGCACCCGTAGCAGTACACGGTCGCCCTCGACGCGGGCGCTGATTCGCACGGTCGAGTTGGGCGTGCTGTAGCGAATGGCGTTTTCGGCCAAGTTGAACAGCAGCCGATAGATCAGCGTGTCGCTGCCGGTCGTTTGCGCGTCGCCCTCGCTTGCGAGCGCGATGCCCTTTTGCTCGGCAAGGGGCGCCAGGTCGGTGAGCACTTCTTCGATCATCGGCGCCAGGTCAATCGCATCGTTGCAGGGGACGCTGCGCAACTCGCTCATCTCGAGCAGGGTCTTTGTCATGTGCGTCATTCGCTCGGTCTGCTCCTGCAGCAGCCCGAGCAGGCTCGCTGTATCGGCGTCGACGTCGGGGTGCTCGGCGCAAAACAGCTCAACCTGGGCCTGCATGAGCGCAAGCGGCGTGCGCAGCTCGTGCGCCGCATTGCCCGTAAACTGTCTTTGTGCGGAAAATCCCTCGTCAAGGCGGGTAATCATGTCGTTAAACGACGCGCTGCAGCGCCTGAGTTCAGAGGGCACGTCCTCGCTGATTTTTGTGTCGGCGAGGTTGTCGGGCCGCACGCTCTCGACTTGCGTCGCAAAGAAGCGCAACGGCCGCAGCGCATGTCCGCTTACAAAGTAGGCCAGCACGCCGCCGAGCAGCGTCACCGCCGCAGTTATATACCAGCTCGTCGCGCCAAACGATTCTTGGGCGTCGTTCACGACGATGGTCAGCGCGTCGTCGAGCTCTTTGTTTGTCGGGTCAAATGAGCTGGGCGAGGCCGCCTCCACCTTGCTGTGCGCCGACGCTTCTGCACCAATCGAGTCCATGTAGCGCATGCCGGAGTAGCCAACCAGACAATTCATAAGTACGCAGGTTGAACATATCAGCAGTGCCGTCATCAACGTGATGCGCCACTGCAGCGACAGTCGCTTCATTTGCCGTCCTCCATAACGTAGCCTTCGCCGATTCGGTTGCGGATGGGGTCGTGCCCCAACGCACCGCGCAGCTTTTTGCGCAGCGACGAGATATGCACGCGGGTCGCGTTGCTAAAGCTGTTGACGCTGCTGTCCCATACATGCTCGATAAGCTCTTCCTGGCTCACCGGCCGCCCCTGGTTAAGCATCAGGTATTCCAAGATGCCGGTCTCCTTGCGCGTGAGGGATAGGGTCTCGCCGCCCACGGAGGCGAGGCGCGCCTTGGTGTCAAAGCTCAACAATCCACAGGCTAGAACAACGTCGTTTTGCGTAAAGTGCCTGAGCGTGAGACTGCGTATGCGTGCCGCCAGCTCGTCAAGATGGAACGGCTTGGTGGGG
>USCJ01000049.1 GCA_900553215.1 uncultured Collinsella sp. | reverse complement strand
GTTTGCCCAGATAAAACCTGCCAAAATAAACCTGTCCCTTTTTGGCATGCCCCTTTTGGCGTGGCTGATTGCTTTGGGCTGTCTTGGAGAAAGCCCGTGAGGCGGCACACAGGCTAATCCTGCGTGTCGCCTCCGTACATGTAGACGATAAAGCCGTCGCCGGTGTCTTGGCTGTGATCCTCCAGGATGCGCTTCATGTTGAGGTGCTCGTAGAACTGCCAGTCGGAGTTGCAGTCGCTCATCAGGAAGAACTTGGTGCAGCCGGCTTGGGCGAGCTCGGCGCGTGCAAGGTCAATAAGCGCGCGGCCGAGGCCCTTGCCCTGCCACTCGG
Source organism: uncultured Collinsella sp. (assembly GCA_900553215.1). Lineage (GTDB taxonomy): Bacteria > Actinomycetota > Coriobacteriia > Coriobacteriales > Coriobacteriaceae > Collinsella. The sequence goes on along the minus strand of USCJ01000049.1, from coordinate 8,063 downwards.
GCACGATGATGATCAGGTTGAGTTGGCCCTGGGCATACTCGTTGCCCGTGGCGGCAAAGCGGTCGGCTGTGGCCTTCTCGCGGCTGTCGCCAAAGAGCGAGCCCTCGAGCTTGGCGTCGGCGGTCTTCGCCATCTCGGTTGCCTGGGCGAACATCTCGTCGTAGCAGGGTACCCACGTGGGGTTGGTACGCAGCTTGCCGTCTTCGAAGATGCCGATGCAGCAGGCGGCGATAATGCGGCCCTCGGCCTCGGCGACAAGCGCGATGGGGGAGCGCTGCAGCTGCATGGCAATGTTGAAGCGCGCGCAGAAATCGGCGGCTTCGACGTCGCCGCGATTGCGTAGCGTGTTGCACCACAGCTGGTTGTAGATGGCGGCGATGCCATCCAGGTCATCGAGCGTGGCGGCGCGCAGAGTTACGTTGTCAAGGCTCATGGAGGCTCCTTCCAGGTAGGGTCAGGCCACCTCTGAGTGTGACATGGGCGCACCGCCGCTGCAGCAACCATTCGGCAGACGAGCCCCGATCCCTCGGGGACGGAGGAAAAGGGATCACGAGGATAGTCATTTGGGGACGTTCTTAAACAACTAGTCAAACAAGGGCGTCCCCAACGACTGCCCCAAGGAATGTCCCAGACTGCCGGCAGGAAAGGAACGTCCCCAACTACCGCATCCGGAGTAAGACAACGCCGCAGGTAGAGGACGGACAGCGAGCGGGTCGCATTTGTGACAAGGTGACGTGAAACGAAAGGGCGCTGACCTTCTGGTCGCGCCCTTGAAGTTGAACGTCAGATTGTCCAAATGCGGCCCGCGCAGCGTCGAGCCGTTACGCGGTTTGGTAAAACCGCGTAACTACCTACTTGGCTCCGTACTGCTCGTAATAGGCGTCGATAGCGGCCTTGAGCTCGTCGTCGATGACGACTTTGCCGTCGATCTCGTGGTTGTAGAGGGTCTCGACGACCTCGGCCATAGAAACGATGCTCGCGACGGGGAAACCGTACTTGGCCTCGATCTCCTTCTGCGCGGTGGTCACGCCGCCCTTGCCGACCTCCATGCGGTTGAGCGAGACGATCAGGCCCTTAATCTCGACATCGGCCGCTGCCATGACCTTGGGATAGGTCTCGTCGATGGACTTGCCGCTGGTGGTGACGTCCTCGACCATCACCACGCGGTCGCCGTCCTGCGGCTCATAGCCCAGCAGGTTGCCCTTGTCGGCACCGTGGTCCTTGGCCTCCTTGCGGTCGCAGCAGTACTTGACCTCCTTGCCATACAGCTCGTGGTAGGCAATGGCGGTCACAACGGCCAGCGGAATACCCTTGTAGGCCGGTCCAAACAGCACGTCAAAGTCGTCGCCAAAGTTATCATGAATGGCCTGGGCATAATACTCGCCCAGCTTCTTGAGCTGATAGCCCGTCACGTAGGCGCCGGCGTTCATAAAGAACGGGGACTGACGGCCGCTCTTGAGCGTAAAGCTGCCGAACTTAAGAACGTCGGACTCAACCATAAACTTGATGAACTCTTGCTTGTAAGCCTCCATGCGGGCTCCTCTCGTAATCGCGTACGTGCCTTCCAGTTTAGCGCAGGCAGAGCGCATTGCGGGCGCGCTTTGAGGCCGCGGCATTCTGTAAAGGCTTTGTCAGGGGCGATGGTTTTCCGAACAATGGGGTTGACACGGCAAACCCCCTCATCAAGAATACGGGCGGATTCAAACGGGCACAAGATACCCAAAGCGCGTCGCGCCCGGCCTTAAGGAGATGTGCCATGGAAGGCAGTCATAGTCGATAAACCTGCATGTCGCCCTCGGCACGCCGCGAGGATTCGGCACACGCATAAGCGCCAATAGCCGATCGTCAAAACCACCACAAAGGTGCCTGTCCCCTTTGTGGTGGTTCGTGAGTATGACGTGAGCGACATCTAGGTTTTTAAAGCACATACGACACGTACGCTAACTCCCTTTAACAAGGAGGACCCTATGCTAATGCTCAAAACCGCCACGTTACTCGAAATCATCTCCAAGCGCCGCCGCACGGCGCGCCCCGCCGCTCACACCGACCTGTCCAAGAACACCATATTCGCCGCCACCCATAGCGCCGAGGACGCCCTCGTGCTGCTTGACGCCACGGCCGACGGACTCACTGCCGAGCACGCCGCCGAGCGCCTGGACGCCGCCGGCCCCAACACCATCGAGGCGCCGACCAAGACGCTCGCCCGCCGCATCGCCGACGCGTTCATCGATCCCTTCGCCGGCATCCTCGCCGCGCTCGCACTGGTCTCGCTCTACATCGACGTGCTCGCCGTACCCGAGCCGCAACGCGATCCCTCCACGGTCATCGTCATCGGCATCATGCTGCTGGTATCGGGCGGCATGAAGTTTATCCAGGAAGCCCGCAGCGGCAATGCGGCCGAGGCCCTCAAGGACCTGGTCTCCAACACCTGCTGCGCCCTGCGCGACGGCGAGCGTCTCGAGATTCCCTTCGACGAGCTCGTCCCCGGCGATGTGATCCGCCTCTCTGCCGGCGATATGGTGCCGGCCGACGCCCGCATCATCGCCGCGCGCGACCTGTTTGTGATCGAGTCCGCGCTCACCGGCGAGAGCGAGGCCGTCGAGAAAACCGCTGCCGCCACGGTTATCGAGGGCGCCGACAGCTCCGCGCTGCCGCTCTCTGCCTGCAAGAACATCGTCTTTACCGGCACCTCCGTGCAAAACGGCACCGCCATGGCACTTGTCGTTGCCACCGGCTCGGACACCTACCTGGGCGGCATCGCCAAGATGCTCAACGGGCGCGGCGAGAAGAGCGCGTTTGGCCGCGGCGTCTCGAGCGTCTCCATGCTGCTCGTACGCCTCATGCTCGTTATGGCGCCGGCCGTCTTTGCAATCAACGCCGCCACCAAGGGCAACGTCATCGACGCGCTGCTGTTCGCCACGAGCGTGGCCGTGGGCATCACGCCACAGATGCTTCCCGTCATCGTGACCACGAGCCTGTCGCAGGGCGCCAAGGACCTCGCCCGTCGCCAGGTTATCGTTAAGGAGCTGCCGGCGATCCAAAACCTCGGTGCGATGGACGTCCTATGCTGCGACAAGACCGGCACCCTCACCGAAGACCGCATCGTGCTCGAGCGCTACCTCAACACTGACGGCAACGAGGACGCACGCGTGCTGCGCCATGCGTTTTTGAACAGCTTCTTCCAGACCGGCCTCAAAAACCTTATCGACCGTGCCGACGTGACGCCCTCGACTGTCGCACCCGACTCCACGCTGGGCCAGAGCCTGCGCGACCGCTATACCAAGGTCGACGAGGTGCCCTTCGATTTCTCACGCCGTCGCCTGAGCGTAGTCGTCGCCGACGCCCAGGGCAAAACCCAGATGGTTACCAAGGGAGCTGCCGAGGAGATGCTCGAGATCTGCTCCTTTGTCGAGGTCGATGGCATCGCTCAGCCGCTCACCGACGAGAAGCTCGCCCAGATTCGCAAGCAGGTCGCTGGGCTTAACGCCGAGGGCCTGCGCGTGATTGCTGTGGCGCAGAAGACCGATCCGCGCTGCGTGGGCGAGTTTGGCATCGCCGACGAGTGCGACATGGTGCTGATGGGCTTTTTGGCCTTCCTCGATCCGCCCAAGGCAAGTGCCGCGGGCGCCGTCGCCACCCTCGAGGTCAAGGGCGTAGCGGTCAAGGTCCTGACCGGCGACAACGACCGCGTGGCCGCCACCGTCTGTGAGCAGATCGGTATCGACGCGAGCAATGTCTTGCTAGGCTCCGAGATTGATACGCTCGATGACGCCGAGCTTGCCGAGCGCGCCGAGAGCACCCATCTCTTCGCCAAGCTCTCGCCGCTGCAGAAGGCGCGTCTGGTGCGCGTCATGCGTGAGCTGCTCGACCACACCGTGGGCTTTATGGGCGACGGCATCAACGACGCCGCCGCCATGCGCGCGAGCGACTGCGGCATCTCGGTCGACTCCGCCGTCGACATCGCCAAGGAATCCGCCGATATCATCTTGCTTCAGAAGGATCTGGGCGTGCTCGAGCGCGGCATCATCGAAGGCCGTCGCACCTACGGAAACCTGCTCAAATACCTCAAGACCACGGTGAGTTCCAACTTTGGCAACGTGCTGTCCGTAACCGCCGCGAGCCTGTTCTTGCCGTTTTTGCCCATGAGCGCTCTGCAGCTGGTGCTGCTGTCGCTGGTCTACGAGATCGTGTGCATCGCGCTGCCGTGGGACACCGTCGATGACGCCTGGACTGCCCGTCCGCGCGCCTGGAACGCCGCGTCCATCAAGGGCTTTATGCTCGAGCTGGGCCCCGTGAGCTCGCTGTTTGACATTGTGACCTTTGCCGCGCTCTTCTTTGTGGTATGCCCCGCCGCCGTGGGCGCGAGCTGGTCCGAGCTTGCCGCCGCAGGCGACGTCGCGGGCATGGCGATCTTTGCGGCGCTCTTTCAGAGCGGCTGGTTCGTTGAGTCCATGTGGTCGCAGACGCTCGTAATCCACATGCTGCGCTCCCCGCGTCTGCCAAGCCCGCGCGACCACGCCGCCCCCGCGCTGTGCGTCCTCACCGTGCTGGGCCTGGCGCTCGTCACCTGGCTGCCGGCAAGCCCCATCGCCGATGCACTGGGGCTCATGCGGCTGCCAGCGAGCTTCTTCGCGCTGCTCATCGGCATCGTCGCCGCCTACATCGCACTCGCTCAGCTGGCCAAGCGCCGCTACATTGCCCGCCACGGCGAGCTGCTGTAGCGTCGCCGACACTATCGTCGAGAATGCCCGGGCCGCCGCGACCCGTCCCTGATGGCCGCAGCGGCCCAAAACAGCTAAAAAGGGACTGCGGATGAAAATGGGCCATGTGTCCCAGTTGTGGAGACTTCTTGAGCCGCTTGGGTATCGTGAAAGGCCGCGCACTCACCCATCATCAAAAGTGACACACGCTACCAGTTGATGGGAGGCAGCCATGGGCTTCTTTGACAAGATGTTCGAGAAGAAAGAATGCGCGATTTGCGGTACCGAGCTGGGTCTTTTGGGAAAGACCAAGATCAACGAAGGCTACCTGTGCAAAGAGTGCGCCGGCAAGCTCTCCCCCTTCTTTAGCGGCAGGCGCTCCAGCACCGCAGACGACATCCGCGAGCAGCTCGCCTACCGCGAGGCCAATGCCGAACGCCTGGCGTCGTTCAACCCCACGCGCACGCTTTCTGCCGGACGCACCAACATCATGCTCGACGAGGACGCGGGGCTGCTGATCATTACCTCGCAGAGCCGCTGGCGCGACGCCAATCCCGACATCATCGAGTTTTCGCAGGTACTCGGCTGCGACATGGACATCGACGAGCATCGCACCGAGGTCTATCGCGAAACCGAGGACGGCGAGCGCAAGAGCTACGACCCGCCGCGCTACGACCTGGATTACGACTTTAACCTGACCATCCACGTCAACACGCCGTACTTTACCGAGATCGGCCTGCGCGTGAACGACTCCACCATCGAGCAGCGCGGATCCGTTGAGTACCGCGAGGCCAAGCGCCAGGCAACCGAAGTCCGCGACGCGCTGGTGCAGCTGCGCCAGGAGACGCGCGATAGCGTCGCGGCCGCCAAGGCTCCCAAGGCTGCAGTCACCTGTCCCTTCTGTGGTGCAACCACGATTCCCGACGCCAGTGGGCGCTGCGAATACTGCGGCGGCGCCATCGGCGCATAGTCCCCGGCGCAGAAAGGACCGATCATGGCCTTCGAGAGCGTCAACTATCAGTGCCCTGCGTGTGGCGGCCCCCTTCACTTTGCCAGCGCCGAGCAAAAGCTCGTCTGCGACTACTGCGATTCGCGCTTTGAAGTCGAAGAGGTCGAGGCTCTCTATCGCGAGCGCCAGGGCAAGGCGGATGCCAAAGCCGACGCCGCGGCCACGGCGTCCAAGCCCGCTGTCGACGACGCGGTACAGGAGCTTGCCCAAAACGCCGGCTATATCTGCTCGTCGTGCGGCGCCGAGCTGGTCTCGGACGGCACGGTCGCCGTTACCACCTGTCCCTACTGCGGCAACTCCGCCGTGGCACCCTGCCAGCTCTCGGGAGACTTCTCCCCCGACCTGGTGATCCCGTTTAAGCTCGGGCGCGACGACGCGCTGGCGGCGCTCAAGGAGCATTACAAGGGCAAGATCTTGCTACCCAAGAGCTTTGTCACCGGCAACCACATCGACGAGGTTCAAGGCGTCTACGTGCCGTTTTGGCTCTACGGCGCCCGCGTGGACGGCGAAGTGCGCTTTGATGCGACCAATGAGACCGTGCGCGAGGAATCCGACCGCACAGTAACGACCATCGACCACTACGACGCATACCGCAAGGGCAATATCTCGTTTGAGCGCGTGCCCGTTGACGGATCGACCAAGATGCCCGACGGCCATATGGATGCCATCGAGCCGTTTGATTACGAGGCTCTGCGTCCGTTCTCGGTCGCCTACATGCCCGGTTACATCGCCAACCGCTACGACGAGGATTGCGAGGCCTGTAAGGCGCGCGCCGAGCGCCGTATGGAAGAAAGCACGGTCTCGGCCCTGCGTGAGACTGTCGTCGACGAATATGACGACGCCACGGTCGAAAGCAAGCAGCTCGATTACACCTGGGAAGACAGTGACTACGCTCTGTTCCCCGTCTGGATGCTTTCCACCTCATGGAACGGCAAGCGCTACCTGTTTGCCATGAACGGCCAGACCGGCCGCATGGTCGGCGAGCTTCCCTGCTCCAAGCCCAAGCTCGCTGTTGCCTCGGTGCTGTTCTTTGTGATCGGATTTATCCTCTCCCAGATTCTCTTTATGGGTGAGAACGCCTTCGATCCGAATTACCTCACCTTTGACATCGAAGGCATCCTCATCAACATCATCGCGCCGCTGATCATCGTGATTATCGGAGACGTGCTACTGGTAGGCCAGCTCAAGACGGCCAACGAGGCCACCCACGCCGACGAGTACTGCGGCGAGCTCGACCTGACCGAGAAGCACGACACCTTCAGCCACACCGAGACCACCGTTGTCATGAAAGACGACAAGGACGACTAAGCAATCCAACCAATACCACCCGGCCTTTGACGAGAAAGGAAGATCACCATGGGACTCTTGAAAGCTGGATTGGGAGCTGCCGGCGGCGTCATGGCCGACCAGTGGAAGGAATTTATCTACTGCGAATCGATGCCTGCTGACGTCTTGGCCTGCAAGGGCAGCAAACGTACCGGTGGCCGCAGCTCCAACACACGCGGCGAGGACAACGTCATCTCCAACGGCTCGGTCATCGCCGTCAACGACGGCCAGGGCATGCTCGTGGTGCAAAACGGCAAGATCATCGAAGTCGCGCTGGAGCCCGGTGAGTTCGTCTTCGATACCGGCAGCGAGCCGAGCGTCTTTAGCGGCAACCTGGGCGATTCCATCAAGGAAACCTTCGCCAATATCGGCAGCCGCTTTACCTTTGGCGGCGACGCGGGCAAGGACCAGCGCGTCTACTTCATCAACACCAAGGAGATCATCGGCAACAAGTACGGCACCGCCTCGCCCGTGCCCTTCCGCGTAGTCGATAAGAACATTGGCCTGGACGTCGATATCTCCGTGCGCTGCAACGGCGAGTACTCGTATCGCATCACCAACCCGCTGCTGTTCTACACCAATGTCTGCGGCAACGTGACCGACAGCTACACGCGCGACCAGATCGACAGCCAGCTTAAGTCCGAGCTGCTCACCGCCCTGCAGCCCGCCTTCGCCAAGATCTCGGAGATGGGCATCCGCTACAGCGCCATCCCCGGCCACACCACCGAGCTCGCCCGCGCGCTCAACGAGGTTCTCTCTGCCGACTGGCGTGACCTGCGCGGCGTCGAGATCGTGAGCTTTGGCGTTAACTCCATCGCCGCCTCGCAAGAAGACGAGCAGATGATCAAGGACCTGCAGAAGGCCGCAGTCATGCGCGATCCCACCATGGCGGCAGCCAACATCGCCAGCGCCCAGAGCGACGCGATGCGTGCCGCGGCGGCCAACCCCAACGGCGCGATGGCAGGCTTTATGGGCATGGGCATGGCAGGTGGCATGGGCGGCATGAACGCCAGCCAGCTGTTCGCCGC
>USCJ01000048.1 GCA_900553215.1 uncultured Collinsella sp. | reverse complement strand
GGCCCGTGGGTTATACCCTAAGAGCAAACCACCCTTTTTAAGGGTGGTTCTGATTATTGATCCGTTGGGGACGTGGAAACGGATCATTTAGAAATGGCACGGATATGAGTTGATCGCGCGATCCACTCCGGTCTGGCGGCTGCCGATTCGATGCGGTTCGAAAGGGTTATTCGGCGCCATGGCGACCGGTGGTACTCTTGTATCCGTTTGAAATCGAGCGAAGGAGTGCCGCTATGGAGCAATCGAGCCTGTTTGGTGACGGCGTGGACATCGATACCGAAACGCCCGCGAGTGCGGATGCCGCCGCACCGACCGACGCCCATGCCCAGGCGGCAGCGCGCGCGGCCGAGCTGCGCCACGAGCTCGATTACCACGCCTATCGCTACTACATGCTCGATGCGCCCGAGATCACGGACGCCGCCTTCGACAAAATGCTCGTTGAGCTGCAGGAGATCGAGGCGACCTACCCCGACCTGGTGACGCCCGACAGCTATACCCAGCGCGTGGGCGGCTACGTGAGCGAGCAGTTTACGCCGGTCACGCATATGGCGCGCATGTATTCCATGGACGATGCCATGGATCTGGACGAGCTCGACGCATGGCTCCAGCGCACCGAGGATGCGCTCGGTGCCGGCAGCGTCACCTATACCTGCGAGCTTAAGATCGACGGTCTGGGCGTGGCGCTTACCTACCAAAACGGCACCTTTGTGCGCGCCGCTACACGTGGCGATGGCACCACGGGCGAGGACGTGTCGCTCAACGTCCGTACCATCAAGGATGTGCCCATGCACCTGTCCGAGCCGGCGCTCGCCCACATGGGCGCCGACCGCGAGCGTACCATCGAAGTGCGCGGCGAGGTCTATATGCCCAAGGGCAGCTTTGTGCGCCTGAACGACGAGGCCGATGCCGAGGGCCGCGACCCCTTCGCCAACCCGCGCAACGCCGCCGCCGGCAGCCTGCGTCAAAAGGATCCCAAGGTCACGGCGCGCCGCGATCTGGCCACCTTTATCTACGCCATCGCCGATACCGATCCGCTGCACGTCCACAGCCAGCGTGAGTTTCTGGACTGGCTGCGTAGCGCCGGCTTTAGCGTCAACCCCAACGTGGCGCGCTGCGCCACGCCGGCCGAGGTCCACGAGTTCTGCGCCCAGGCCCTCGAGCATCGCGGTGACCTGGACTACGACATCGATGGCGTGGTCGTAAAGGTCGACAGCTTCCAGCAGCAGCTTGACTTGGGCTTTACCGCCCGCGCGCCGCGCTGGGCCATTGCCTTTAAGTTCCCGCCCGAGGAAAAGCAGACCGTCCTGCGCGAAATTCGCATCCAGGTGGGCCGCACCGGTGTGCTCACGCCGGTCGCCGAGTTCGACCCGGTGACGGTCGCCGGCTCTACCATCGCGCGCGCCACGCTGCACAACATCGACGAGATTCGCCGCAAAAACGTGCGCGAGGGCGACACTATCATCGTGCACAAGGCGGGTGACGTGATTCCCGAGGTCGTGGGTCCCGTGCTCGACAAGCGCCCGGCTGATTCGGTCGACTGGCACATGCCCGAGGTTTGCCCCGTGTGCGGCAGCCCCGTGGTTCACGAGGATGGCGAGGTGGCCTACCGCTGCGTGTCCATCGACTGTCCCGCGCAGCTCAAGGAGCGCCTGCTCCACTGGGTGAGCCGCGGCTGCATGGACGTCGATGGCCTGGGCGACGAAATCGTCGACAAGATGATCGCCGCCGGACTGATCCACGATGTTGCAGACTTCTACCAGCTCACAGTCGACGACATCGCCGGCCTGGACACGGGGCGCACCTATGCCAGCTCCAACAGCAAAAAGGGCGTCAAGAAGGGCGATCCCATTCCGGTGGGCCTCAAGACGGCCGAGAAAATTATCGCCGAGCTCAACAAGTCCAAGAGCCAGCCGCTCGGTCGCGTGCTGTTTGCCCTGGGCATCCGCCACGTGGGCAAAAGCGTGGGCGAGGTCATCGCCGAGCGATTCCTGTCGATTGACAAGCTTATCTTGGCGAGCGAAGAGGATATCGCCGAGTGCGAGGGCATCGGTCCCAAGATTGCGGCGAGCGTCAAGCAGTTCCTGGCCGTGCCCGAAAACCTTGCCGTGCTGGAGCGCCTGCGCCAGGCGGGCCTGTCGCTCGAGGTCGACTTGGGCGCCGCGCATGCACAAGCCGCAGCCGACGCGGGCGTGGCGGGCGAGCTCGCCGATGCACAGCCGCTCGCGGGTCTGACCTTCGTGCTCACCGGCACGCTCGTCAACCGCACGCGCGACGAGGCGGGCGCGGCGCTCAAGGTACTCGGCGCCAAGGTTTCGGGCAGTGTTTCAAAGAAGACGAGCTATCTGGTCGCCGGTCCCAAAGCAGGCTCCAAGCTCGCCAAGGCCGAGCAGCTGGGTGTGCCCGTGCTGGACGAGGCGGCACTTGAACAGATTTTGGCGACGGGTAGGGTCCCGGAGGCATAATGATTTGTTGAGGAACTGCGCAGAGGCTCAGTTCCTCAACATCTCCTTATAGTGTTTGCCTGTTCAATTTCGATATCGTTTCCCTCGTATGACCCAGATGCGTCTACCGACTCAAAGCGTGAGTAGGAAACTCTTGTCCCAACTTTGATTTGGGAAAGCTTGTCTTTGATTCGGCCAGATGAGGGGAATGTAATCCGGGTTTGCTTTCCAGCGTCGGTGTAGCGGGGACTGTTGTCTGTTTGGATTACGAGTTCCGTTCCCTCAATAGAATGAACGCTGCCGGCTCCAAAGACAAGGTAATCATCTCCTCCGCTATAGCGGGCTCTATCTGTGCATGAAGAAACGGATGCAAACATAGCGAAAATCACCAATATCGTAACCAGGGCAAAGGCCGTGGTGCCATAGCATTTTGATGGTGCCATCCGGTCTACCAAAAGACTGTTCCGTTCAATTTGACCATATTGGGCGTTGCATAGTTAATCGCTCGGGGATAAGTATTCCATCCGTCGAATACTTCGAGCCACTGCAGTTCGATGCCAGAGCTTCCATTATGCCCAGTAAAATAGCCAGTTACCGTGACTGTATGACCTGATAGCTCAACGGATCCTTTACTGTTTCGGCTGTTGATCCACATATGATACAAGCCGATATTCCCTTGATCGATAGTTGCTCTGTACTGAGCGAATTGAGGCTGATAACCGAAAAATTGAGTATTAAGTGCTCTACCCTTTTGAGCGGCAAGACTTTTAAACGGAACAATTCCATCTGGGATGATCGTGCTTCCGTACTCGACGCCCTGATCATTGGTCTTATACGTTGTTGTGCCAGTGACGTTCCATATTTCTTTATAATAATCGGGATTAAATTGATTAGCGTTTGAACTGATGAGACCGTAATGCATTGATACAGCGTACAAGGCAGAAACGACGCATGCATACTTATTAGTGCGGGCTTCAACTAATGATTCCGAGACTCCTCGGAACGGTATTCCGTTTAAATCGTCTATTTGGAAATGCAACATCAAGTCATCTTCATTGATAATGACTGCATCCCATGAAGTTGGGTTATTGCTTTGAGGTGCTATACCCTTTTCGGTGACAATCGGGACAGACCGTATATTGTTATAGTTGGTTACACAGTCTCTAGTTCCTGGTACCAAAGTTCCATATTCAATATCGTTGTACGAAATTAGTACGGTTGGGTTTGTGGCCTGTCGGCCGGAATAAGTTGAAATGGCGTTTGATAGAGAAGCTGAAATCGGAAGAATGGTATCGCCGAGGGTTATCTCCTTCAGAAGCCCAGGATATGATGCGTCAAGTATTAAATAACCGTAAGGGCTTCCTTCCCTTGTGACACTGATTTCATAGCCACAGATAAGGCCGATTTGTTGGCATACGGGAACGATTTGCTCGATCTCTAAGTTCGCGGATCCGTCGACGATGGGCAACAGGGAAAGCGCGTAGTCTTGTGCTAGGTCTGATGTAAAAGCGACGGATGAGTTTGAGTCGGCAGCGAATACTCTTGTTGGGCGTGACGCGGATAAGCCGATGATCGAGGCTAGGCCGAGAAGAAACGAGCGACGTGATTGAACTCTGGGCATAATGTCTCCTGCCTATGGGGGCAATATGCTGTCATTTTATTTGCTACAAAATACAATCTAATTCGGATTAAGGTAAATGGATGGAATTGCTCGATAAATGGTAGTGATTAGCGGACCGGTATCGCGATCCTCGTCACATACGCTCCCGGATTGTCGCTGATGATATCGTCGATGAGGGCGATCTCGCGCGAGGGGCCGGCGGGCGTCAGGTTGTGTTCGTGCATGTAGCCGAGCAGCCGCTCGTAGCGCGGGGCTGCTTGTCCGTGCGTGCCACGGAAACTTATGGTCAGGCAGTGCGCGGCAGGCCGCGTCTCGATTTCACCCAGGTAGTCGTCGGTGTCATCGAGCAGCAGAAAGACCTCGTCGTAGCCATCAAAGTCACCGGCGGCCAGGCGTTCGGGCGCGATGCCCACACCTAGATTGCCAAGATAGGCAAAGGTTTCGTGCTGTCCCTGCTGAAGCTGGCGGATATGCCATCCCAGTGAATAGGCGTCGGTGGGATTGACGCGCTCGTGCAGCGCGGCGCAGCGAAGTTCGGGTTCCTCGATTTCGCTAATGGTGTCGAGATCAGCATTCAAAGCGCCATGAAGCAAGGCAAGCCGCTGGTCAATCTTGCGCGACATGCGCTCCAGCTCACGCCGCTTGCGCTCAATTAACTCCTGTTGCTTGGTCAGTTGCCGTTGCATCAAATCCATATCGCGCGTAGTGACAAACTCGCGAATCTGCGCCAGCGGCAAGTCGAGAACGCGCAGGTTGCCGATGGTGTTGAGCGTGGAGAGCTGTCGCGTTCCGTAGTAGCGGTAGCCACTCGCCTGATCGACATATGCCGGCTCCAACAGTCCCATCTGCTCATAATGACGCAGTGTGCCCACGCTTAAATTGAGCAGGCGCGCCACCTCGCCAATGCGGAGCAGGCCCTCGGTGTGTTCACTTGGCGTGTCGGTCACAGGACCGCTCCTTTCGGTAAAAACAGGGGAGAGGCGCTAGGCCTGCGTCGCCTCGCTACGCCACCAGCTTGTCAAAAGTTCCGCGGCGGTTGAGCACCGTAAACGCCACCACACAGATGGTCGCCGACAGAATCGACCCGCACGGCGAGGCGATGCCCATGGGAAACAGCGTGTCGGAATAGGCGTTCGACAGCAACCATGCACCGGGCACGCGAATGAGTACCACGGCCAGCACGTTGTGCGCAAAGCCGATGTAGCTCTTGCCATACGCAGCGAAAAAGCCGCTAAAGCAAATGTGGATGCCGGCAAAGATTGCATCGAAAATATAACTGTGCATATAGCCGGTACCGGCCGCGACCACCGCGGGGTCCTTGGCAAAAAAGCCAATAAACGCCGGCGCCACCAGCCACATCAGCACCGTGATCAGGCAGCCGTACACCACCGAGATCGTCATGGCGTCCTTGAGTACCTGACGCGCGCGGTCGCCCTTGCCCGCGCCGGCGTTTTGCGCCGTGAGTGCGCTGACGGTGGCACCCATGGAACTCGGCACAATGAACAAAAAGCTGATCATCTTCTCGACCAGGCCCACGGCGGCGGCGTCGACCAGACCGCGGTGGTTGGCGATGACGGTGATAAACATAAACGCCACCTGGATGCAGCCGTCCTGCACGGCCACGGGCACGCCGATTTTAAGAATGCTGCCGAGCACCTCGGGCTGGGGGCGCAGGTCGCTGCGCTTAACGTGGATGTTTGTGCGACGGCTCTTAAGCCACACGAGCGCGAGGGCAACGCTGGCCGTCTGCGCGGTCACCGTGCCGAGCGCTGCGCCTACGGGGCCGAGCCCCATGTGGCCGATAAACAGAAAATCGAGTGCGATGTTGATGATGCACGCCACGCCGATCACGTACATGGGCGAGCGCGAATCGCCCAGCCCGCGAAAGATGGCCGAGAGGATGTTGTACGCGGCGATAAAGGGAATGCCGATAAAGCAAATGCGCAGGTAGGCGGCGGTGCCTTCGACCGCCTCGGCCGGCGTGCCAATGAGCGCCACGATCTGCGGGCACAGTGCGAGCAAGGCAGCGGCCAGTACCACCGAGACACCCATAAACAGCGTGATGGTATTGCCGATGGCGGTCTCGGCGCGGTCGAAGCGGCGCGAGCCCACGGCGTGGCCGACGATAACCGTCGTTCCCATGGCCAGGCCCACGAGCGTCACGGTAATGATATAGAGCGTCTGCGCGCCGTTGCCCACGGCGGTGATGCCGGCGGCGCCGCTAAACTGTCCCATCATGTACAGGTCGGCCATGCCGTAGAGCATCTGCAAAAAGTACGAGAGCATATAGGGCAGGGCAAAGACCGCGATGGTCTTGAGGACATTGCCGCGTGTGAGGTCGTGTTCCATGGGCGGGGCACTTTCTAGCTTAGATCGTTTACGTACCAGTGTAGTGAAAACCCTACAACGATTGTAGAGTCAAGGTTTGTGTTGGCGGCAGGGCGAAAAAGTCACGCTCGCGTTCATTTCCAATTGAATACAGAGTTGCACCTTGTGAGCATGGCGTCTGTACTAGCCTTGCAGAAATCGATTTCGGAACACTTGACACCGCCGCCTGCCGCGCCATAATACGTGCGTTTGCGAACAACGTTTGATGGGGGATGAACTTGCGTGCGCAATCTCAAGATTTTGTTTTCCTATCTGGGGACATACCGCCGCGATGCCATACTCGGCGTGCTCTTTGTGACGGCCGAGACGGCGCTCGAGCTGTTTATCCCGGTCATCATGGCAAATATCATCGATGTGGGCGTGCCCGCGGGCGACATCAACTACATGCTGTTGCAGGGCACGTATATGCTGGTGTGCGCCGCATGTTCGCTGGTGCTTGGCTTGGGCTATGCACGCACGTCTGCTCGCGTTGCTTCGGGGCTGGGCGCTAACCTGCGCGAGGCCGAGTATCGTAAGATCCAGACGCTCGCCTTTGGCAATCTGGACAACTACGACGCCAGCTCGCTTGTCACTCGCATGACCACCGACATCACCGTGATTCAAAACGCCGTAGGTAACGGCTTCCGCCCCATGGTGCGCGGGCCGGTAAATCTGGTCATGGGCCTCGTCTACGCTTTTGCGCTCTCGCGCGAGCTCGCGGCGGTCTTTGCCGTCATTCTGCCGATGCTCGCCATCGTGCTCGGTATCATTACCGTGCGCGTGAGCCCGCTCTACCGCCAACTCCAGACCTCGATGGACCACCTCAACGGCGTGGTGCAAGAGGACCTTACCGCCGTGCGCGCCGTGAAGGCTTACGTGCGCGCCGAGCACGAGTGTGACAAGTTCGACACCGTCAATACCGAGCTCGCCGGCACGGCGACCAAGACCTTCGGCACCGCCGTGCTCAACCTGCCGGTGTTCCAACTCTCGATGTACGTGGCTGCGCTCTCGATCTTGTGGATTGGCGGCCGCATGATCATCGAAGGTCGCTTGGGCGTGGGCTCGCTCACGGGCTTTATGAGCTACGTGCTGCTGATCATGAACTCGCTCATGATGATTTCCAACGTGTTTTTGCTGCTCACGCGCGCTCTCACGAGTGTAGGCCGTATCGCAGAGGTGCTCGATGAAGAGCCCTTTATCGCCAACCCTGCGGGAGACCTCGCGACTGCGGCGCCAGCGGACGGCAGTATCGAGTTTCGCGACGTTTCCTTTAAATACCGCGCGGATGCAGCCGAGGATGTGCTCGAGCATATCGACCTTTGCATCGAGAGCGGCTCGACGGTGGGCATCCTCGGCGGCACGGGCTCGGGCAAGAGCTCGCTTGTGCAGCTGATTGCGCGCCTGTACGACGCCACTGAGGGCACCGTACTTGTGGGCGGACACGACGTGCGCGACTACGACCTCGCGACCCTACGCGACGCCGTGGGCATTGTGCTGCAAAAGAACGTGCTGTTCACGGGTACCGTGCGCGAGAACCTGCAGTGGGGCAATCCGCAGGCATCGGACGATGAGCTTCTCGCGGCTTGCCGCGCGGCGTGCGTGGACGAGTTCCTCGATCGCATCGGCGGGCTGGACGGCGAGTTGGGTCAAGGCGGTGCCGGTGTCTCGGGCGGGCAGAAGCAGCGCCTGTGCATCGCGCGTACATTGCTCAAACATCCGCGTGTGCTCATCTTTGACGATTCGACCAGCGCGGTCGATATGGCGACCGACGCCAAGATTCGTGAGCATATTGCTCAGATTCCCAATACGACGGTGATTGTCATCGCACAGCGCATTGCGAGCGTCATGGATGCCGACCGCATTATTGTGTTGGACGACGGTCGTGTCCACGGCGTGGGCACGCACGAGGAACTGCTGGCGGGCGATAGCATCTACCAGGAGATTTACGCCTCGCAGATGGAGTTCGCGGGGAACGCGGACACCGGCGACGGCTGCGACGATGGCTGCGCGAATGATCCGTTTTCCTGCGTTCCCAGCGGATCGCCCTTGGAAGGGGGTGAGCGCCATGCCTAAGACATCCGCTCAGGCCCGTCCCACCAATCTGTCGCAGACGCTTCGCCGCTTGCTCTCCTACATGGGTCACGCCAAGTTCTCGTTGCTCGCGGTGGGCGTGCTCGCCTCCGTCGCCGCCATCGCGAGCCTCGCCGGCACCTACATGGTGCGCCCCATCGTCAACGGTTTGGCAACGGGCGGCGAGGAACTGCTCGCTAGGCAGGTTATCTTTACCGCTGCCATCTACGCCGCGGGCGTGCTCTCGGCTCTGGGCTACTCGCAGATCATGGTGCGCGCGGCCCAACGCGTGGTGTCCGATATTCGCCGCGACCTGTTCGCGCACATCCAGATGCTGCCGCTGAGCTACTTCGACAGCACGCGCTCGGGCGACATCATGAGCTTCTTTACCAACGACGTCGACACCGTCTCCGAGGCGCTCAACAACAGCTTTGCCAACGTGATTCAGGCGAGCATCCAGGTGGTCGGCACCACGGCCATGCTCATCATCCTCAACTGGCAGCTCACGATTATCACGCTCGTGTGCGATGTGGCCATTGTGCTGTACGCTCGCTACTCGGGCATGCGTTCCAAGCGCTTTTTTGCCGCCCAACAGGCGTCGCTTGGCGACCTGGACGGATATATCGAAGAGATGGTCTCGGGCCAAAAGGTCATCAAGGTCTTTAATCACGAGCAGGCCAACGTGGCTGGTTTTGACGCGCGCAACCAAGAGCTGCGCCG
>USCJ01000047.1 GCA_900553215.1 uncultured Collinsella sp. | reverse complement strand
CGCCCCGCCTGACACTTCTTGATACCCGCCAGCCCCAACCACCACAAAGGGGACAGGCACCTTTGTGGTGGTTGGGGAAAGCCCCTAGTCGCAGGTGATGTCGAGGTTCTTGCCGACGAGGCCCACGTAGCCGCCTTCGGGTGACAGACCATTTGACTGAATAGGAAAGAAAGGAAAAAATAGGAAAAAAAGGAAAGGAGACTTATGACTGAACCCATCTTCTCCCCCTCATTTGGAAATCGCCCGTCCTATCTGGTGGGGCGCGGAAATGTAATTTCGACATTCATCTCCGGCCTTGAGCAGGAACCGGGCAATCGCGACCGAGCCATGCTCATGCTTGGACAGCGAGGCAGCGGCAAGACGGTTCTTCTGTGGGAACTTGCCGATCGCGCTCGTAAGCTCGGCTTCGTTGTCGCCACGCCCACCGTGGCCTCCGAGGATATGCTCGAGCGCATTGTTGAAAAAATCCAAGAGGCAGGCGAGCCCTATGCTAACAAACGCCATCTTCCTAAACTCACGAGCGGCAGCCTGAGCGTCTTCGGCTTCTCAGCCGGTCTTGAGTTCACACGAGACGTGCAGGAGACCAAGAGCTTTCAGTTTAAACTCACGCAGCTTGCGCGCAAACTGACCGAGCAGGGCCATGGCATCCTCATCCTTATCGATGAGCTCCAGGCAAATTCACCCGAGATTAGGCAGCTCGTCACCGCCTATCAAGAGCTGGTCGGCGAACGACTCAACGTCGCGCTCGTCATGGCGGGCCTTCCGGGAGCCGTCTGCGCAACACTCAATGACCGCGTGCTGACATTTCTCAACCGCGCTCGCAAGGTCACGCTCGATCCGCTTTCAGTCGGAGATGTCGACGCCTATTATCAGCGGGCTTTTGAGGAGCTCGGCCTTGATATTCCAAGCGACCTTCGCCTCCGCGCCGCTCACGCGACCCAAGGTTCGCCCTATATGCTGCAACTTATTGGCTATAACATCGCCACTCGCTGCAAGGTCGGAGAGCGCGTAGCACAAGAGCAAATCGACGGAGCCATCGAAGCGTCCAAGGTCGATTTCGAAAATGATGTTTGTGAAACGACGCTTGCCGCGCTATCTGATCAAGACGTCGCGTTTCTCGCTGCGATGACCGACGACAAAGACGGCGCGTCGCGCATCTCCGATATTGCCGAGCGAATGTCGGTCACGCCCGACTATGCGCAAAAGTATCGCCGGCGCCTTATTGACGCCGGCGTGATCGAACAGGCTCGCCGCGGCTACGTGCGCTTCGCCGTTCCATATATGGCTGACTACCTTCGCAGCCAGTTCTAGGCAGCCACCACAATGGGGACAGGCACCTTTGTGGTGGTTTGGGCCCGTTTTATCTCGATCTGTAACAGCTAGGCCGTCAAAATCGGGTTTGGTGTTACAAATCGAGATTTTCGGGCGGCCTTCTACGGTATGTCTCAATCTGTAACAGGTAGTAACGATTTAGCCCGCTAGATGTTACAGATCGAGACGGAAGATTCTAGTCCACGTTGATGTCGAGGTTTTTGCCGATGAGGCCTACGTAGCCGCCTTCGGCTGCCTTGGGGCTGTCGGCGTGGCAGAAGACCCACTTGTCGGCCTTCCAGTAGCAGTAGCTGTCACCGGCGGCAGGCATGTCGGCTGCAGCCTCGGGGCGCGGCCCGTTGGTGCCGGCGGGAAGCGCGACCATCACCTGGAAACCGCCGTCGTCGACCATGCAGGGCGTGTAGTGGAGCGTGGTGTTGAAGACCTCGATGACCGTACCCGCCGGCACGCGGAACGCCTTGACACATGCGGTGTCGAGCTTGCCGTCCTCGATCTCCCAGCGATGCGCCACGAGCAGGATAAAATCGCGGGCACCCAGGTTAAACTCGCTGGCGCGGTGATACTCCAGGCAGTTGAGGCGTGTGTTGTGGCCGTTGCACCAGCCGAGCTGGAAGGGACGACCGCCAAACATGAGAAAGCCCAATTTGTCGGCATCCTTGACGCCCTCGAGCTCCGGCGCGCTCGCTACGTACTTGCTGCCCTCGGGGATGGGCGTGGCAGAGAGCGCCTCGAGTACGGGCGACGTGAGCTCGGACGAAACGTTATCCCAAACGCTGCCATAGGATTTGAACTCGGGATCGTTGACAGAGTAGATATGCATGTTCACTCCTGTTCGTTTATGTGACAGTACGAACATTCTAGAACAAACATAAGCGATTTTGAACGCCATCCCGACCACTCAACAAAAAGGCGCCCCCGCATAAGCGAAGGCGCCCAATGCGCGCGTTTTGGGCGATAAAGCCCTTACGCCTGCTGATAGTGCAGGTGCTTCTCGTCGATATCGGCCAGGTCGCGGTCGAGATAACGGCGCGCAAGCCAGTTGGCCATGGGGAGGTTCTGGTCCAGGTAGTTGCCGCACTCCTCGGGAGCGGCACCGGGGACATCGCCCTCAAAGTCGGCGACAAACTCGAACAGCTCACGCACGAGCGGCAGGATCTCCTCGCTCGTCACTTCGCCAAATACGACGAGGTAAAAGCCCGTGCGGCAACCCATGGGGCCAAAGTAGACAATGCGGCTCGACCACTCGGCATGGTTACGAAGAAACGTCGCGCCCAGGTGCTCGATGGTATGGCACTCGGCCGTGTTCATTACCGGCTCTTTGTTGGGCGTGGTCAGGCGCAGGTCAAACGTGGTGACGGCAGCACCGGTCGCCGGGTCGCGGTAGATGCGGCTCACATACACGCCGGGCTCAAGCAGCAGATGGTCAACGGAAAAGCTGGCGATGCGCTCCATGGCAGATCCTCTCGATAGTCATTGGGACGGAACTCTTTTAGCCGGTTCGAATGGTCGCACCAATCATACCAGTCAAAAAAGCCCCGTCCCAAATAAGCTGCCCGGGACGAGCGAGCTCATCGAGCATGAGATGGCGGTCCGGAAGGAATCCAAGCGCGCAAGGCTGTTCAGGAAGGCGAAATTCCCCTGCGTGAAGTCGTTCGAAGGGCACGACTTCACGCAGGCAGCCTTTCCCGACAGCTATGGCGCGAACCACCCGAAAACGCTGTCGTTCGTCGAGGCAGCGCAGGGCCCCACGTTCCATGGGCAGACGGGCCGAAGGGAAACCCACCTCGCGATAGCCGTCGGCCACGCATGCGTGATAGAAGGCAAGACGCGCGCCCCACTCGAGAGAGCGAGGCGCGGGCTATTTCAGGCTGCATCAATCATGGAGTTTCCCTCTAAAGGAGCAAGGGCTCAATGCTATTTGGCGTTTGCCTGATCGAGTTCCTTCTTGCTAAAGCCGAAGAGATACGTGCACACAGCTGCGACGACCAGGGAAATGAGGCTCGCGATAATACCCTGGATGAAATTGGCGTTGGTGCCGCCCACATAGCTCAGGACGGACAGGAAGTTCGCAGAGGTGATGACGTACTGGGTGAGATTGGCGATACCAGCATACGCACCGCCGACAAAGCTACCGACCATCAAGGCGCCGAAACAGCGCACGTGAGACAGGCAGATGCCATAGAGCACAGGCTCGGTAACGCCGCCCAAGATACCGGATACGAAGGCGCCGAAGGCGTTGCCGCGCTCCGCCTTACCTTTGAGTCGAAGAGCCGCACCGAGGGCGACGCCGAAGCATGCCCACGTGGCGAAGCTACCCGCGAGCATGACACCGGTCATCTCGCCAGTCTCGAAGAACGAGGCCATCATGGGCATCATAAGGGCCAGATGCATACCGCTCATGACGAGGAACTCCCAAAGGGCGGCGATCACGCCGACACCGAAGAATCCGGTATTCATACCGAACCAGGCAAGGCCGCCGCTGATGGCGTTGCCCACAATCGTACCGAAGGGGGCGAGCAGGCACAGGATGAACGGCGAGGTGACAAGGAGGCTCAAAATGGGCGTGAACACGGTTGAGAGCATGTCGGGCATGTGCTTACCGACAAACTTATAAACAACAGCGAACAGCGGAACGGACATCATGATGGGCAGGACAGTCTGGGCATAGGCGGCAGACGTGTTGCAGGGGATGCCGAAGACGGTAAACGCCTTACCCTCGGCGATGATTGCGGCGAAATCCGGCGACATGAGGATGCAGCCGATAAATCCGCCGAGCATACCGTTGATGCCAAGTTGCTTCGCCGCGTTGACGCCCGCGAGGATAGGCATGAAGTACAGGGCGGCATCGTAGATGAAGTCGAAGAGCACGTAGATGTCGCTCTCCGCGGGGTACAGGCCCAGGAGCTGCGGACCGCACAGGGCATTGATCGCATTTGCGAGACCGCCCGTGAGCAGCACCGGGATCATCGGGGTCATGCATCCCGCCATGTAACCGACGACGTTCTTCAGGATCTGCATGGGCGTAAGCTTCTTCTTGCCGACAAGCTCGACGTCGGCGGCGGCAGCCTCGGCGTCCTCAACCGCCTCGAGCTCGTTGACGTTGGCAAGTGAGCAGAACTCCGCGTACACCCTGGGCACGTTCGTCCCCACGATGATCTGATACTGCTGACCGCCGTGGACAATGCCCATCACGCCGTCAACGGCCTTGACTTCGTCATCGTCGATGCTGGACTCGTCCTTGAGCACAAGGCGGAGCCTCGTCATGCAGTGGGTCGCCGAAGTCACGTTCTTCGGGCCGCCCACCGCCTTGAGGATATCCTCGGCGATACGCTTGTTATCTGCCATGGTACTTCCTTTCCCGTTTCTTTCTATCCCCCATCGGCGACTTCGCGCCAACCGGAAAACCTGCGTTTATTCGGGCAGCTGATTGCCCGCGATGACCTTCTGATACCAATAGAAGCTGTCCTTGCGAATCCGGTCGCAAGTCCTGATGTCGTCATCGGTGCGATCCACGTATACAAGGCCATAGCGCTTGGCGAAGCCCTGATGACTGGAGACCACATCGACAAAGCTCCACGGACAATACCCAAAGATGGGATAACCCTGCTCGATAAGCTCGCCGACCTGGGCGATATGCGCGGAGAGATAGGCGATACGCTGCTCGTCGTGAATCGCGCCGGACTCATCGGGCTCCTCGCTCAAAGCCATGCCGTTCTCGGTGATGATCATGGGCAGGCCGTAGCGGTCATGCACCTTGCGCATGCCGATCGACAGCCCGATGGGGTCGAGGCCGTTGGGCATCCACTCGGTCTTCTCGAGCCTCGGGTTGTCGCAGAGGACGAAGTCGCCCGCGCCCCAAGGCGGGAAGCCACCGAATACGATGGGCTCGGTGCGCTCCTTGACGCAGCTGCTGGAGTAATAGTTAATGCCGATGAAATCGGGCGTCGACCCGTGCAGGACCGCATCGTCCTCGGGCTCGACCGCGGGATAGAACCCCTCGCGCTTGAGATAGCTCGCCGCATACGGGGAATACGATCCACGCACGCTCATGTCGAGCATGTAGAACTGCTCCATCTCCTCGGCATTGAGCGCCGCCATCACATCTGCAGGCGAGCTGCTGAGCGGATAGGTCACCTGGATGGCACAGACCGGCCCGATCTTCGCCTCGGGATCGATTGAGTGCAAAAGCTCGAAAGCACGGTGCTCTGCGAGAGACATGTGGTAACTCATCTGATAGGTATTGCCCTGATGTCTCTTGGGGTCGGTCTCGGTATCCCCGGTGTTCACCGACGACGCCGTCGCGATAAGCTGCTCGTTGATAGTCGCCCACAGCTTTACACGGCCCTTAAAGTGCCTAAAGCAGACCTCTGCGTAGCGGGCGAAGGCATCGATCATCCTGCGATCTAACCATCCGCCGAACTCGTCGACGAGTGCTTGGGGGCACTCGAAGTGATACAACGTCACAAAGGGCTCGATGCCCTTTTCCAGAAGGTAATCGATCAGACCGTCGTAGAACGCCAGGGCTTCGGGATTCGGCTCGCAAGTCGCACCGGGCATAATGCGACACCACGAGAAGCTCATGCGGTACGTCTTGAGTCCGAGTTCGGCCATGAGGTCGACATCCTCTTTCCAGCGATGGTAGTGGTCGGACGCCACGCTGCCATCTGTGATTCCGGGGATGCCGAAGCCGCGATCGGTCGTCGACTTGCCTCGGCCGCCCTCCCCCCAGGCGCCCTCTACCTGAAATGCGCTCGTCGACGCACCCCATAGGAATCCATCGGGAAACCTGTTTGCCATACTTGCCACCTTTCTCCTTAGCTCAGATCGTCGTATGTCACCAACGCGATGTCCTGACTCACCAGCCATTCACGGGTTGCGGGATCGCAAAGCATCGACGCCTCACGCGCCCGCGCCGTCATCATGCTCGAGTGGTCCATGAGATAGGCATCGATATAACCCGGATGGAACACCATGAGGGTGCACGCGTCGTCGTTCGCATTCTCGACGGCGCCGCGCACCGCCGAGAACGGATCCATCTCATAGGCGCGAAAATCTGTGGGCATGTACGCAGCGACACGCGTGCTCTTGAACGTGACCGCTTCCCCCGGCGCGCCCATCGGGAACAGCGGCAGTCCGTGGCGCTCCGCCACGATCTCCAACCCCTTATAAAACGCCGGGCTCGCCACCGCATGACCCTCAAAGTAGGAGGGTTCTCTATCCACAAGCGATACGAACTTTCGATACTGAGCCTCGATCTCCAAGACGACCTCATCGAGCACCACGAAGTCGATTCCCCGCTTCATGGCGTCCCGATACGCCCCGCTCGGCTTGAACATGCCATCCGGTCCACAGAGACTCGGAATGAGCGCAGGGTCGGTAAGCGGCCTGCCGACGCAGATGTTCGTGTGCTGGCCAAGGCACACGTCGAGCCCGTCGAGCAATTCGAGGCCGTGGTCCACGGATTCCATGTTGGTCATGACCCCGACTGACCCGACGAGTCCGCCGCGGACCGAATCGACGATGCCGTAGTTGACGCCCCGAGAGTAGCCAAGGTCGTCGGCGCGTATCAGCAGGCGCTTCATCGGGCATCACCGATCTCGACGCAGGCACCGTTACAGCGCGCTATGCTTCCCAGGTGTGTAGCGCTTGGCTTTACGGTGCGGCGTTGTGTCTCGCGGTCGACGGAGATGATCCCGTACTTCGGGCCATACCCGAAAACCCACTCGAAATTGTCAAACGCGGACCAGCAGGTGTATCCCAAGACCGGGATACCGTCGCGGACGCAACGCCCCACACCGGCGACAGCCCGATCCAAAAAGCGCTCTCTCTGCTCGTCGTCCTCGGAAGCTATGCCGTTTTCGGTGACGAACAGAGGCGTGCCCGACTGGTCCCAAGCAGCTCGCAGGCTCTCCTCGATGGCCTCGGGATAAAACTCCTCATCGCGCTGGGTGAGCTCCACGCCGGCAGGCGGGTCAACCGGGCAATCCGCGCCGTACCACGAGCGCGAGTACGTCTGGATACCCACGAAATCATCGCCTGCGGAAGCACGGTAAAAGCGATCGCGAATCTCCTCGCGGGCAGCTGCGGCGCGCTCCTCGCCACCGGGAGCCGCCTTAAAGGGACTTCCCACGAGCGTCCAACCTGCCGGGAGATCGGGACGGATTGCATGCACGGCGTCAACGGCAGCCTTGTGAGCGGCGAGCTTCACATCGAACGCCCGCTCGGTGGCTGCGAACTGGAATTGGGCCAGGGATGCCGGCTCGACTCCCAACGCCTTGGCGACGCTGCGGAACATGGGGTCCTCAGCGCGATCGGAGGCGTTGCGCGACGTGGCCCCGACATCAGCCAAGAGCCATGCCAGGTTTGGCTCGTTCATGGTGCATGCGTAGTCCATCAAATCGCCCATCTTCTCGACCACACGCGCGCAGTACCGCGCGAAAAGGGAGGGAGTCTCGGGCGACTCCCAGCCGCCTTGGGCGAGCAGCCAGATCGGCGACGTGAAATGATGGAGTGTGACGATCGTCTTGAGACCGTTGTCACGGCAGCACTGGAGCACTTCGCGATAGTGCGCGAGCTCTGCTTTGGAGAACAAGCCGCGCGCCGGCTCGATGCGCGACCACTCGACACTCAGACGATAGGAGGTGAGGCCAAGAGATGCGATAAGGGCGATATCCTCGCGGAAACGATGGTAGTGGTCCATCGCGTCGCCAGAAGGCTCCATGAACGCCGTGTCCTCAACATTCTCGAACAGCCACGTGTCGCTGTTCACGTTGTTGCCTTCAACCTGGTGCGCAGCGGTCGCGACGCCCCAGAGAAACGTCTCGGGAAATACCGAAGTCGACTGATGTGCCATGCAATCTCCCTTTCATGTATCCGCATCCGGGCTTAATCGCCCGGCTCCTGTTACCATTGAGTACAACACGAATGCACAGGGTTTTGCGTTCCATCCTGGACACCGATGTTACAGAATGGAGACATGAGTTTCACGATATGAAACCCGCTGGTATTTAATGGTTTTGAAACGTCTGATGGGAGTGGACTCTTGAATTGTGCCAACCCGATGGGCTCTGTTGGGGAAAAGCTCCTCAGCTATATAGACACCAGCATGCAGCGCGACAACAACTATCAGATAGCCGTCAAGATGTTGGAAAACTACGACGCGCTCAAGGACATGTCCATCGCGCAGATCGCCGATATGTGCTACGTCTCGAAGGCTTCCGTCTCGCGTTTTTGCCGATTCTTAGGCTACGAGAGCTTCAAAGAGATGCATGACGCGCTCGGGGTCGACTATCCCATCAGCTACGACTACTCCCAGCGCTTCTTTTGCAATCTCACCGCGAACCCGCACGCGACGTTTCTTGAATATGCGAGGGAAGCTCAGCAAAACATCGCCGCGACCATTTCCGAGAAAAACCTGGCCGAACTTCCAAAAATCGCCTATGCAATTCATAATTGCCGCCGAGTCGCGTTCTTTTCCCATCATTTTCTTTGGGATACTGGACGCTACCTTCAGAACAAGCTGTTTTCTATGGGAAAGGTCATGGACCTGTATCTGGATCAAGCCTCCCAGCTTGCATGTGCCCAATCCCTCCAGCCCGAGGACCTGGCGATCATCTGCAGCGTTGGGGGCAGCTATCCCATTCGATATGTCGATGTCTGCAACAGCATCAGGGATAGCAAGTGCTCCGTGCTGGCAATCACGCAAAACGCCTCGAACCCATATTGGAATCAGGCCGCCTTCATCATGCAGTGCGGCGAGTCGAATGCCAACGACACGGGCAAATACGGGGCGCTCGCGGCAATTGACCTCGTCGTTCAGCAGTATCTGCTCCAATATGGAAGCGATGCCTTCCCGAGCGCGCCCAATCGCCCGTACGGCGACATGCCGGGGCGCTAGAGTCGCTCACAATTGAAGCAGCGTCCCT
>USCJ01000046.1 GCA_900553215.1 uncultured Collinsella sp. | reverse complement strand
AGGGTCACGTCCTGATGCTTGGGGCCGGTGGCGTCGGCGGTGATATAGGGGAGGTTGATGTTGCTGCTGGTGACGCCGGACAGCTCGATCTTAGCCTTTTCGGCAGCCTCCTTCAGGCGCTGCATGGCCACCTTGTCGCCGGACAGGTCGATGCCGTCGGTGCGCTTGAACTCGCTGACCAGATACTTCATGATGCACTGGTCGAAGTCGTCGCCGCCCAGACGGTTGTTGCCGGCGGTGGCCAGCACCTCGATGACGCCGTCATCGATTTCCAGAATGGAGACATCGAAGGTACCGCCGCCCAGATCGTAGACCATGATCTTCTGGGTCTGCTCCTTATCCACACCGTAGGCCAGAGCGGCAGCGGTGGGCTCGTTGATGATACGCTTGACATCGAGACCGGCGATCTTGCCGGCGTCCTTGGTGGCCTGACGCTGGGCGTCGTTGAAGTAGGCCGGGACGGTAATGACGGCGTCGGTGACGGTCTCGCCCAGATACTTCTCGGCGTCGGCCTTCATCTTGGCGAGCACCATGGCGCTCACCTGCTCGGCGGTGTAATCCTTGCCCTCGATGTCGACGACGGCACGGCCACCCTGGCCCTCCTTGACCTCATACGGCACGGTCTTGAGCTCGGAGGTGCACTCGGAGTACTTGCGGCCCATGAAGCGCTTGATGGAGAACACGGTGTTCTTGGGGTTGGTGACCGCCTGGTTCTTAGCGGCCTTGCCCACAACGCGGTCGCCGTCGGCGCGGAAGCCCACGACGGACGGGGTGGTGCGGTCGCCCTCGGCGTTTACGATGATGGTCGGAGAACCGCCCTCGAGGACGGCCATTGCGGAGTTAGTAGTACCAAGGTCGATACCAAGAATCTTGCCCATTAGAAATTCCCTCTCTCTTGTGCGTTCGCGCCGCCTCGACGGTCTGCCGCGCGGCGCTTCGGCTTGTCTTTCAGGATGTAGTGTATCCCCTTATGGGCCGGAATATACAAAATCTAAGTCAATTCATATAAGATTTCTTATTACCGAGAGTTTAGGTTTTTAAATGCGCAGGTAGATGCGCTGTTTGAGTTCTCGGCAGATCTATTGAGATCTATGTAGAGATGGCTGAGGTTTGGGTCCGAAGGTGCCTGGGGCTGCCTTGCGGAAAGCTCGTCCCGGTTTGAACGTGGATTCCGGGATGCGGTTTCCTCTTGAAGGCTCAACCGGAAACTGTGTCCCGGTCTGAGCGCGAATTCTGGGACACAGTTTCCGCCGGGCGGTCCAACCGGAAACTGCGTCCCGTTTTTCGGCAAAATAATGGGATGTGCTTTCCGCAGGCGTGCTCAATAGCTCAATATTTCAAGTCACCTTTAGCTAACATTTGCGCAGCTCAACGGCCCCACCTGCGCGTTTTTTAGTAAACCTTGGCATACTCGGCGAACGTTATGAAGATGCCGGCCAGAGGGTATTGCAAACGGTCGCTCCCGTGGTATGTTTTTGCCCGAATCAAACCGACGCGCATCGCCTGTAGCGTCGGTCAACAGAGAGGAAACTACCATGGCTCATCCCGTAATTGATGCCGACGAGTGCATCGCTTGTGGCGTTTGCGTCGACTCCTGCCCCGCTGGCGTTCTGGAGCTCCAGGACGTCGCTACCGTCGCTGACGAGGATTCCTGCGTCGCCTGTGGCGCTTGCCAGGACGCTTGCCCCGCCGGCGCGATCACCGAGATCGTCGAGGAGTAACAACTCCCCCACCTGCACACTCAAAAGTACACCGTGCACAAAAAAGGAGGCCTTCGCATCGCCGCGGAGGCCTCCTTTTTTGTGCGGATAACTAATTTGGCACCACCGCAGGTTGAGCATAAGTCAGCGAAAACGCCCCTAAGCGAGCAAGGTGACGTGAAAGAGGAGGGAAGCGTACTTTGGGTACGCGACCGACGATTGAACGTCAGATTGCCGCTTAGGGGCGTTTGCAGCGTCGGTTAAGAGAGATCGTCCTCATAGGGCATCAGATCCGCCAAGTAGCCCTTCTCCTTGAGCATCGCCTCGATCTCGTCGAGGGTCTGCTCATCCTCTGCCGCGATGCGATGGAAGTGATAGCCGCTCGTCACCGTTAGTAGTGGAAAGCTCTTGCCGCTCTCGATATCGTGCAGGTAGCGCTCAACATCGCGACGATTGCGAATGTCTAAGTCGGCCGTGATCTTACCGTACACGCGGTGATTGACGATCACGTTGAGCACGGCGCCACCGGCGTCGACGATACTCGTGAGCTCATCGCCTGCCTGCTCCACGCTGTGGCGAACCTTGACCAAGCGCGTGGGCACGGCGGGGCTGCTGGGGGCCTCCTGTAGTACATAGCCGCGGTTGGTCGCCACGATATCGTGCCCATCGGCACGTAACAGGGCAATATCCTGAACCACGACCTGACGGCTCACACCAACCTCGCGGGCAAGCGCGCTGCCCGATACGGGCTCCGTGGCTCCCTCGAGCACGGCCATGATGGCACGGCGACGCTCGCGGGCGTCCATTATTTACCGTCCAACAGACGCAGGTGCTTGAGCGAGAGGTCGAGAATCGGCGCAGAGTGCGTCAACGCCCCCGAGCTAATAAAGTCAACGCCCAGGTCGGCAAGCGCGCGGATATTGTTAGCGTCCACGTTGCCCGAGCACTCGGTCTTGGCGCGGCCGGCGATAAGCTCAATCGCGGCAGCCATGTCGTCGTGAGTCATGTTGTCGAACATGATGATATCGGCGCCGGCTTCCACGGCCTCGCGCACCATGTCCAGGTTCTCGCACTCGATCTCGACCGTCGTGGTAAACGATGCATGGGCGCGCGCCATCTCGATCGCGCGCGTCACGCCACCGGCGGCATCGATGTGGTTGTCCTTGAGCATGACGGCCGTCGACAGGTTGTAACGGTGGTTGCTGCCGCCGCCGATCTCGACCGCAGCCTTCTCGAAGACGCGCATGCCCGGCGTGGTCTTGCGCGTGTCGACAAGCACGGTCTTGGTGCCCTCGAGCGCCGCGGCCATGCTGTGCGTGTAGGTAGCGATGCCGCTCATGCGCTGCAGGTAGTTGAGTGCCACGCGCTCGCCCGAAAGCAGCACGCGCGCGTCACCGCGCACCTGGCCCACGTGGTCGCCGGCATGCACCTCGTCGCCATCCGAAACGTCGAACAACACGGAGCTCTGGGGATCCAGCAGCTCAAAGGTGCGAGCGAACACATCCAAGCCGGCGATGATGCCATCGGCCTTTGCGATGAGCTCCACCGTGGCGGGGCGCGCCGTGGGGCATACGCTCGCTGTGCTCACGTCCTCAAACGTAATGTCCTCGCGCAGAGCCTGCAAAATCAGATCATCGACGACGAGCTTCATGGTAATGGGATTCATGGTCTACTCCTCCACGGCCTGCGTGCCGGCGGCACGGGCCAAATCATCGATTGCCAGGGCGTCGGCGCTCAGGGCGCGATGGCGGCCATCGAGCGCGGGCTCGCCCGCCTGCTCCACGGCCAGCGACTCGCCGGTGCGCATGCACCAGGCGGCGCGGCGGCCCCAGACCAGTGCCTCGAGCAGGCTGTTGGAAGCCAGGCGGTTCTTGCCGTGAACGCCGTTGCAGGCCGTTTCGCCGGCGGCGTAGAGCTCGGGCATCGAGGTACGGCCGTCCTTGTCGACCCACACGCCGCCCATAAAGTAGTGCTGCGTGGGCGTGACGGGAATGGGCTCATCCAGGATGTCGCGACCGTCCTCCAGGCAGCGCGCACGGATGTTGGCGAAGTGCCCGGTCACCACGTCGCGCTCGACGGGGGCAAAGCTCAGCCACTCGTGCTCGGTGCCGTCCTGCTTCATCTGCTCGCGGATAGCGGCGGCGACAACGTCGCGCGGCTGCAGCTCGTCGGTAAAGCGCTCACCGGCGGCGTTGAGCAGAATCGCGCCCTCGCCGCGGCAGCTTTCGCTGATCAGGAAGGTGCGGCCCGGCTGCGGCGAAAACAGGCCCGTGGGGTGGATCTGCACGTAGTCCAGGTGCTCCATCTTAATGCCATGCTCCTGCGCGATGTAGCAGGCGTCGCCCGTGAGCTGCGGGTAGTTGGTGGAGTGATCGTACACGCCGCCGATGCCGCCCGTCGCCCACAGCGTATGGCGAGCATGAATCTCAAACGGCTCGCCAGTATGCACGCCCTCGACGGCAGCTGCCAGCTCGTCGGCGGGGCGGACCGAGTTGTCCTCGTCCACGGGCAACGACACCGGCGCACACCGTGGCGCCGTCACGCTCAGCAGTGAGGATGTCGGTCATGGCCACGTGCTCGAGAATCTGCACGTTGTCCAGCTTGCGGACAGCCTGGAGCAGCTTGGTCGTAATCTCCTTGCCCGTAATGTCGGCATGGAAGGCAATGCGGGGGCGGCTGTGCGCGCCCTCGCGGGTAAAGTCGAGGCTGCCGTCGGCCTTGCGCTCAAAGTCCACGCCCATGGCCAACAGGTCGTTGATGACCGAGCGGCTCGAGCGGATCATGATGTCTACGCTCTCGCGGCGGTTCTCGTAGTGACCGGCGTGCATGGTGTCCTCAAAGAAGGCATCGTAGTCCGAGCCCTCGGGAAGCACGCAGATGCCGCCCTGTGCGAGCATCGAGTCGCACTCGTCGACCGCGCCCTTGGAGAGCATGATCACGCGCGTGCTCGTCGGCAGATTGAGGGCAGCGTATAGGCCCGCCACGCCGCAGCCGGCAATGACGACGTCGCACGCCATGTCGGGGTATTGTTTGGTTTCCACAGGAATCCTCTCCCTTGAATGTGACATAAGGGACCGTCCCTCATGCCGCATTGTTCTAGCGCGCTGCGTACTCGAGCATGCGGTCGAGCGTGAGCTTGGCCTGATCGGCGGCCTTGTCCGACACGCCAATCTGCACCTCGCCCTCGCCCGTCTCCAGGCATCGCACGAGCTTTTCGAGCGTGATGAGATCCATGTTGACGCAGGTGGGCTGCACCGCGGGGAAGTAGAACTTCTTGCCGGTGCCCTGGCAGCGGCGCTCGAGCTCGTAGAGTACGCCGCGGACCGTCACGATAATGAACTCGCTCGCATCGGACTCCTCGGCATACTTGATGATACCGGCGGTGGAGCCGATGTAGTCGGCCTCAGCCAGGACGTCAGCCTTGCACTCAGGATGCGCCAGCACGAGCGCGTCGGGGTGGGCCTCCGTCGCGTCAACGATCTGCTCGACGGTGATGATGTGATGGCGCGGGCAGTAGCCGTTGTTGAGGATGACGTGCTTTTGGGGCACCTGCTCGGCTACGAAGCGGCCCAGGTTCTGGTCGGGAATGAACAAGATGTGCTGCTGCGGCAGCTCGGAGACGATCTTGACGGCGTTTGAGCTGGTAACGCACACGTCACTCCAGCTCTTGATCTCGACCGTGGAGTTGACGTAGCAGACCACGGCCAGGTCGTCGCCGTACTCGGCGCGCGCCGCGTCGACCGTCTCGCGCTTGACCATGTGAGCCATGGGGCAGTCCGCGCCCGGCTCGGGCAGCAGCACGGTCTTGGTGGGATTGAGCAGCTTGGCGCTCTCGCCCATAAACTCCACGCCGCACAGCACGATGGTCTGCTGCGGCAGGCTCTTGGCAAGCTTTGCCAGGTAGAAGCTGTCGCCGACGTAATCGGCCACAGCCTGGACCTCGGGCGCCACGTAATAGTGCGCCAGGATCACCGCGTCGCGTTGGGTTTTTAGTTGCTCAATGGCCTCGACGAGCTCTGCGGGCACCAATGCCGCGCGCTCCGTTGCCGTCGTTGCCGATGCCAGGCCGGCCGCAATGTCGCGTGCAAGCTCCGATGCATCCATGTTCGCGCTCTGTGCCATCAAGGCCCCTCTCTTTTGGCGAATCTTGGGGCTTTAGTATGACACCTAGGTTTACAGCTGACAAGACAGCTGTAAACCTAGGTGTAAAGTTGAAATAAAGATTCGACCATGCGGCAAGTCCATTTTCGAACTGGCAAGCTGAGGATAGCCGAGCTCTCGATAGCGCAGGAGGCATCTTTCGCCACCGCAATTCCGCTCGGCGCGAGTTGCACGCCGTGGGGCGCAAACGGTGCGCACCCCCGCAAGCGGTGCGCACCCAATGTGGCAAAATCGAATTACTAAGGGGGCCGAATGCTCAAGATTATTGCCTGCGACGACGACGTCGCTTTTCTAGATAGACTGCACCGGATGCTTGACCGTTGGTCGACCGAGACGGGCACGGCGGTCGATGTTGCGCTCGTCACGCGCGGCGAGGACCTGCTGGCGCGCCATGCCGCATCGCGCGCCGACATCATCCTGCTCGACATGATCATGCCGCTCGTCAACGGCATGGACACCGCACGCGAATTGCGCCAGGCCGACACCGCCGTGCGCCTGGTGTTCCTTACCTCATCGCCCGAGTTTGCACTGGAGTCCTACGAGGTCCGCGCCTTCGACTATCTGCTCAAGCCCGTGTCTTACGAGCGCCTGGCGCAATTACTCGACGAGCTTTCGAGCATGCGCCCGGCGGCAACCGACGAGCTCGTGATCAAAACGTCCTTTGGCTACCACGCCCTGCGCCTGTCCGACATCGAATATGCCGAGGCGCGCAACAAGCACGTGGTCTTCCACCTGCGCGACGGACGCGATATCGAGGCACTCGAGTCGTTCCGCAGCGTCGAGGACCGTTTGGCGCAAAATGCCACCTTCTTTAAATGCCACCGTAGCTACCAGGTCAACTTGCGCAACATCGACCACTTCGATCGCACGGACATCGTCATGCGCTCGGGCGCGTGCATCCCGCTGTCGCGCAGCAGCAAGCAGGGATTCCAAGACGCCTACTTTGCGGTGCGCTTCGAGGGCGGGAGGCGCTAATGCCCGCAACGGTCGAAATGGTCCTTTGGGCAATCCACCACGCCACAACGCTACTCTTTGGCGTCTTTGCCTCGGCGGCGCTGTGCGGTGTCGAAATCAATCGACGCCATGCACTCGAGTTGGTGGGGGTCGGAGCCGCAACCGGCGCTGCCTTTTCGATCGCCAATGTCGTTGGCGGCGAACTATTTGCCCGCCAGGCTTATCCGCTTGTCGTGCACCTGCCGCTTATCGTCTACCTGTGCGCGCGCTACCGCCTGAGTCCGTTGCTTGCCGCGCTCGGCATTACGAGTGCCTATCTGAGCTGCCAGTTCAGCAATTGGATGGGTATCGCCGCATTTGCCGCAACCGATTCTCAGATCGCATACTATCTGGCACGTATCGCTACCACGCTCGGCGTCTTTGCCGTCCTGCTACATTGGGCCGGCGACATTGGACCCCGCCTGGCGATTAAAAACCCCACCGAGCTGGGCATCCTTTTAATCCTGCCGCTCGTCTATTACGTCTTTGACTATGCCACCAACGTCTACACCACGCTGTTCCACTCGGGCTCGGTGGTGACGGTTGAGTTTTTGGCATTTGCGCTCTGTGCCTTCTATCTTATGTTTCTTGCCGTTTACCTGCGCGAATACGAAGAAAAGGAAACCGCCGAGCGAGAGCGTTGGATGCTCGAAACCCGCGACAGCGCCGCCATCAAAGAGCTCGAGGCTTGGCGTCAATCCGGGCGCGAGCTGTCGATTCTTCGCCACGATATGCGCCACTTCCTACGCGGCCTGGCCACTTTAATTGAGGAGGGCCACACCGACGAGGCGCTCAAACGCATCGACGAGCTCTGCGAAGCCGGCGACCGAACCGCCGTACGCCGCTTCTGCGCCAACGAGACCGTAAACATTGCGCTTTCGTCATTTAACTCGGATATCAATAGAAACGGCATTACCGCCAACTTGCGCGCCGCCGTACCCGAAACCATCCACGTAGGTGACGCCGACCTGTTTAGCGTGCTCTCAAATGCCTTGGAAAACGCTATCACCGCCGCAAGCGCCGCACCCCAAGGAAAGCGATTCGTCGACCTTGACCTGCGACTTGAGGACGGCCAGCTGTTGTTGTTAGTTGCCAACACGTTTGACCGTGCGCCGCGCATGGTCGACGGCATGCCCGTGACCCAGCATGCGGGCCACGGCTTTGGCACCAAGAGCATCAAACTTGCCGTGGAGCGCATGAACGGCAACTGCCAGTTCCGCATTAATGGCGATCGGTTTGAGCTGCGCGCCGTGATGTAGAAGTACGGCGCCGATCTCGCGGCGTGCCTTGCCCGCCAGCAATCGATCGCCAGCGCCAATCCGCTACAGCGGAGCGGCCGCCGGGGTCAGCTGCTTGATGTAGGCCCACATGCGCTGCTTGGCCGCCTTGTCGGTCAGCGCCGCTTCAAAGCCATCGAGCGCGAGCACGCGGCGGCCCTGCACATGGGCGACCAGGCCGGGCTTGAGCATAGCGGTGTCGAAGTCATCAATCGCCACGAGCATATCGGCGTAGGTTTCGCGCATGACATCGGCCGCGTTGTTGTCGAGCAGTAGCACCGCCTCGGGATCCAAGGCCTCAAGCGCCTCGCGGAACAGCTCGCACGGCAGAGTCTCGCCCACCGCGACCGCTCCGTCGCCTGCGCCGGCGACGCTTGCCAGCACGCAAAAATCCTCGGGCGCGTAGCCGATGGCCCCAAGCGCCTTGCGCAACGCCGCGCCATCCGGGCCGGCGGCAAGCTCGCCACCCGAACGCTCGGCCTCGTCCAAATCGCCTTTGACCAGCACGATCGGCGAGCACGCGTTGCCCACGATGCGCACGCCACGGACCGCAAGCGATGTGAGCTCCTGCTCGGCCGCCTGGGCGATGGCTTCTTTTTTCTGGCTTTGTGACGTGGACATGCGCTCTCCAATCGTTTGCGTGCCAACCATTATATAAAAGAGCTGCCCGCGAGTGGTTGCTTTGCGGGCTGCTGGGTATAAGCACGGTCGTACTGAGTTTTACGCGGCCAAGCCGCGTCGTATTATGGAGGTCACCATGGCTGACATTAAGCAGATTACCCCCGAGAACTTCGATTCCATCGTTAACGACAGCCTGCCCGTGCTGGTCGATTTTTGGGATGAACTCGACTCCATTGATTCGTTTGGTCCCGGGTGGCAAGGTCGGTGATTTTTATTTGCCGGTATTCGAGGGATTTACGGAAGATGGTAAATGGAAATTCAAGGATGTCGATGGTAGTGGTGACTTTACATATAATGAGGATCGTGAGATCGTAGGTAATGCGCAACCTGATTTTATTGCAGGATGGACTAACGAGTTTAAATATCGTGACTTCGATTTATCGTTTACATTCCGTGCTGTCGTAGGCAATGATGTATATAATGTAAGCCGTATGGCATTGGAGAATCGGA
>USCJ01000045.1 GCA_900553215.1 uncultured Collinsella sp. | reverse complement strand
TGGCGGCGCGCGCCACCTGCGTGAGCGGATTTTTAATGTACTGTGCCTCATCGAGCACCACGCGGGCAAAATCCCGCTCGACGTACTCGTCGATATCGCGCCGCATAAGGTCATACGACGTCACGACCACGCTATGCTCGGCCACGCCGGCGATCTGCACGCGGCGTTGAGCCTTGGCGCCCACAATGGCGCACACATCGAGCGACGGGGCAAAGCGCTCCAGCTCGGCGGTCCAGTTGTACACGAGTGAGGCCGGGCATACCACGAGCGTGGGCTTGGTGTCCCCCGCCTCCACGCGCGCCAGAATATGCGCAATCATCTGGAGCGTTTTGCCCAGGCCCATGTCGTCGGCCAAGATGCCGCCAAGGCCCAGGTGTTCGAGCGAGCCGAGCCACTGGTATCCGTCGACCTGGTAGCCGCGCATCGTTGCCTTGAGCGATGCCGGCACCGTAAAGTCCATCTTGCCGAGCGTGTCCAGGCGCTCGACGGTACGGCGGAACGCAGCGTCGCGATCGGCCTCGAGCGCCGGCGTGCGTGCGAGCATGCTGTCGACGAACAGGGTGCTCGACGCGGGAAGCGACACGCCGTCGAGCAGGTCGACGGCATCGACACCCAGGTCCTCGGCAAGGCCAAACGCGGCGCGCGCCCCCTCGTCCAGGCGAATGATGTCGCCGGACGTAAGGCGCGCAAACGTTTGATGGCGCTTGTACGAATCGAGATAGACGGCAAGGTCCGCGGCCGAAAGCCCGCTCGCGCCCAGCTCGACATCGAGCAGATTGCTCTTAACGGTCGCACGAACCGAGAGCTTGGGCGCGGGGCGGACCGAGATCTGGCGCAGACGGTCGCTGAGCATGATCTCACCCAGTTCGGACAGGGCAGACAGGCCCTCGGTCAGCAGGCAGAACAAGCGGGCGTCATCGCGCTCCTCAAACGCCAGACCGCGCTCGTAGAAATCGAAGTACAGGGCCGCCGTATCCATAACGCGAAACTCCGCCACCTCGTCGCGGGGCGGCACACCGGGGCGCTGCTCTTCGAAGGGGCTGCCCGGAGCGCCCAGGCTAAAGAGATCCGCCGACCAATCGCCGTAGGTAACCGTAATTTTGCAGGTCACGAGCCCATCGTCGACGCCGATCGCCATAGCAAAGCTCGGCTCGGGTGCCACGGTATCGAGCGCGGCGGGCGCGGTGAGGTCGGTGTAGTCGCGCAAAATGGGCAGCGCCATACGGCAGAACTCACCCACCTGCTCGGCGGCAATATGGGCGGGCGTGCGGCACGGCAGCAAGCGCGACAAAAAAGGTGCGGCATGCTGAGCAAATGCAGCGTCGGTACGGCGCGCGCGGCGCGTGTCAACCAAGTAGGCGGCATCGCCCGACGCAAAGCAGTACATATCGGCGGGCAGGCGCAGGTCATAGCTACCACCAGCCGCCGGCGCGATTTTGGCGGCAAGCAGCGGTGGGCGCTTAGCGGATGCCTCGTCCTCCCCTTGCGGAGACAGCTCAACCGCCACGTCGTAGGTGCGATGCGTCGTCATCCCCCGCGACCAGGCGGGCTCAAAGGAGATGGTCTGGCCGCGCAGCAGGTCCAGCACATATACGATGCTATGCTCGGACAGCGGCAACTGACGCTCGGCAACAAAACCACTGCGGGCAAAGTCGTACGACGCCGAACGCGAGCTTGTGATGTCATCGAGATAGGCAACTGTCGTCACAACAAGGTTGAGCAGCTTTGCCGATGTTTCGTCAAAGGCCTCAGGTGAATGGACAAACGTGAGCTTCTTGCCATAGGAGAACGTGCCGCCGCGCACGTAGGCATCGGCCATGCCGTCGATGTCCTTGACCACGTAGGAGACCGATCCACAGCGAATGCGGAACTCGAGCGCCCAGCTAAAGCGGTCAGCGAACAGCGGATTGTAGTACGGCACCAACGAGGGCTCCAACGCCGCTTTGGGGGCGTCGGGATCAACGGCACCGGCTAGTTTGCGGCGCATGCTCGCCAGCTCATCCATGCGCGCGTCCGAAAGATCGGAAAGCGCCGCCACAAGGCTCGGGCTCGTGGGGACGGGCGCCGGGAAGGGAAAGTTGGGGTTGACGGCCGGCGCGGCGGACGCGGCGCGCGCGGGCTGTTTCGGCTGCGCCGTAAACGTGCGAACCGGCGTGCGCAGCCCCTCAACAGGCTCAATGCCGCTGGTGTCCAGGTACGCCAGCGCTGTGGCGATGGCGTGCTTGCACATGCCAGGGTAGCGATAGGCAGCGGGGCAGTCGCAGTCGTAGTCGATAACCTCGTGCTCGTCCATATCGAGCGCCACGTGCGTCTTGTACAGGTCGCCGCGCGAGCCGCGCACCGAGCCCTCAACCGTCACGTTTTTGGAGAAGCGCGAGCCGCTGTCCTCAATCGACAGCACGGCGCCGTTGAGCATGAGCGAGCGGCCCTTCATAAAGGTGCCGCTCAACGCCGCCTCTTTGCGAAGCGCCTGCACAAACGTCCCCTGCGCCATCACTTCCTCCAATCTCACCCGGGGTAGCTTAGATCACCGTCACGCGGCCCTGGTTACCCACAATGGCCTTGGCCTCGGCCAGCAGCGGAATCGAACGCGCGTTGACCTTGGCAGGTACCTCGGCACGCAGCACGCGCCCGTCCACCTGCTCGATAAAGATCTCCACGCGGTCGCCGCCCGGGTTAGCGGTGAGCACCGTGGCCAGGCGCGCCATATTGCCCTGGCTAAAGCGGCTGTTGGGCACCATGACCTCAAACACCTTGGGCTTGTTGTTCTCCTCGTTGAGCTCGAGCGGCACGATCTCCTGCGCGATGATCTGGTCGCCGCGGTCCGAGCGCTCGAGCTTGCCCTTAATGCGCACAAAGGCATCGGACAGCTGCGCGCCGGTCTCGGGATCGACCTCGCCGTACAGGTACCCCTCGGCCTCCTTGTAGGTCTTGGGGAACACGACGACGGTGGCCTCGCCTTCCATGTCCTCGAGCTGCACGATGCCCATGGGGTCACCGTTTTTGGTCACGCGCTTGGACACGCTCGAGACCATGCCGGCCCACCACAGCGCCTTGCCCTCGGGAATTTCCTGGTTGATGGTGCCGCCCGTAGGATTCTGAACTTCGTAGCCGGTGTCGATCTGCGAGAACGAGAAGTCACGCGCCTTGGCTAGTGCATACTCAAACGGGCGCAGCGGGTGGTCCGAGACATAGATGCCCAGAACCTCCTTCTCCTGACTCAACTTAAGGTGGCGGTCCCATTCCTGGCCATCCGGATCGGGCACGCTCACCTCAAAGCCCGAGCCCTCAACGTCGCCAAACATATCGAAGAACGACGTCTGGCCGCTCGCGCGATCCTTCTGGCGCTTCACCGCGGCATCGATGATGTTCTCGGGGTTGTTCTTGTCCACAAAGTGCATCATCTGGCGACGCGGATACCCCGTGGAGTCGAAGGCGCCTGCCTTGATGAGCGATTCGATCACGCGACGGTTGGCCTGGCTCGAGTCCACGCGCTCGACAAAGTCGTGCAGCGTCTTAAACGGGCCGCCCGCCTCGCGCTCGGCAATAATCGCCTGTGCCACGCCGGTGCCCACGCCGCGGATGCCGGCCAGACCAAAGCGCACGCCCTCCTTGGTAGCCGTGAACTCGGTACCGGACTCGTTGACATCTGGCGACAGCACGGGGATGCCGTCGTGACGGCACGCCGAAACGTAATGAACGATCTTGTCGGTCTTGCCCGTATAGGACGTCAGAACGGCCGCCATGTACTCGTGCGGATAGTGCGCCTTGAGCCACGCCGTCTGCATAACCAGGATGGCGTAGCCGGCGGAGTGCGACTTGTTAAAGGCGTAAGATGCGAACTCGAGAACATCGTCCCAAATCTTCTGGGCGACCTCGCGCGTGTAGTTGTTCTTGATAGCGCCGTTCATCCAGTGGTCGTAGGTGGTCTCGTCCGAGCCATCCTCCCAGTGGAGCACCGTCGACGTGAGCAGCTTGATTTTCTTCTTAGCCACGGGCTTACGGATACGCGAGTCCGATTCGCCCTTGGAGAAGCCGCACATCTCGACGGAGATGAGCATAACCTGCTCCTGGTAGACCATGGTGCCGTAGGTTTCGCCCAGGATGTCGTCCAGGCGGTCGTCGTAGGAGACGGCCGGCTCCTTGCCGTTCATACGGTTGATGTAGGACGAAACCATGCCGGCGCCCAGCGGGCCCGGGCGGTACAGAGCGATCAATGCCACGACGTGCTTGTACTCGGTGGGCTTCATGTTCTTGATCGTGGCCGTCATGCCGGCGGACTCGACCTGGAAGACGCCGGCGGTGTGGCCGGAACCCATGAGCTTAAAGATCTCGGGATCGTCAAAGGGGATCTCTTCCTCTTTGATGTCGATGCCGAAGTTCTTTTTGATGTTTGCCTTGGCCTTGGAGATAACCGTCAGCGTGCGCAGGCCCAAGAAGTCCATCTTGAGCAGGCCCATGTCGGCAACGGTATGGCCCTCGTACTGGGTAATCTCGACGCCGCCCTTGGTGTCGAGCTTGGTGGGCACATGCTCGTTGACGGGGTCGCGGCAGATCAGAACGGCGCACGCGTGCACGCCCTCGCCACGGGTGAGGCCCTCAATCGAGAGCGCCGTGTCGATGATGCGGCGGGCGTCGTCATCCTTTTTATAGGCCTCGGCAAAGTCGGGGTTAAACAGATCCTCTTTGCCGGGTTGCTTGTCGAGCACCTGCTTGAGTTTGACCTTGGGGTCGCTCGAGACCATCTTGGACAGGCGCTGACCCATGTAGACCGGGTAGTCCAGGACGCGCGCGGCGTCGTTGATGGCCTGCTTGGCCTTGATGGTCGAGTAGGTGATGACGTGGGTGACCTTCTCGGGGCCGTAGAGCTGGCGAACGTGCTCCACGACCTCGAGGCGCCGCTCATCGTCGAAGTCCATGTCGATATCGGGCATCTCGGAGCGCTGCGGCGAGAGGAACCTCTCGAACATGAGGCCGTTCTCGAGCGGGTCGAACGCGGTGATGTTCATGGCGTAGGCGACGATAGCGCCGGCGGCCGAGCCACGGCCGGGGCCGACGCCGATGCCGTTGTCCTTGGCCCATTGCACGTACTCGGCGACGATGAGGAAGTAGGCGGCAAAGCCCTTGTCGCAAATGACCTTGTATTCGTACTCAAAGCGCTCTTTGATGTTGACGCCACCGATCTCGCGCGTGGCCCAGTCGTCACCATAGTGCTGGCGCAGGCCCTTCTCGCACTCGCGGCGGAACTGGCTCTCGTGTGTCTCGCCGGGGTCGAGCAGCGGGAAGCGCGGCAGGATGATGGAGTCCCAGTCCAGCTCTACGTAGCACTTGTCGGCGATCTCGAGCGTGTTGTCGCAGGCCTCGGGGCAATACGGGAACATCGCCCGCATCTCCTCCTCGGTCTTCATATAAAACTCCGAGCCGGTCATGCGCATGCGGTTGGGGTCGTCGACCTTGGCGTTCATGCCAATGCACATGATGACGTCCTGCACCGGCGCGTCCTCGCGGCGCAGGTAGTGGAAGTCGTTGGTGGCAATGACCTTGACGCCCACCTGCTTGGCGATATCGATGAGCGTGCGGTCCATCTGCTCGTCGGTCAGGCCGTTGTCGGTGGTGATGCCGTGTTCCTGGATCTCGATGTAGAAGTCGCCAGGTTCGAAGGTATCACGGAAGGTCTCGGCCCACTTGATGGCGCCCTCCATGTCACCGCGGTCGATGTATTTGGGAATGATGCCCGCGATGCAGGCGCTGGTGCAGATCATGCCCTTGGCGTGGCGGCGCAGGTTGTCGAGCGTCACGCGCGGCTTGTAGTAAAAGCCCTGCACGGCTGCCTCGGAAACCGTCTGCATCAGGTTGACGTAGCCCTCCTGGTCCTTGGCCAGAAGGATCATGTGGTAGAGCTCGGGCTTGTGGTCGCGGGCGAGCGTCTCGTCCGGCGTAAAGTAGACCTCGCAGCCAAAGATGGGTTTGATGACCAGGGGCGGCTTGAGCTCGTCGATGTTGCCCTTCTCGTCCCACATGGCCATGTCCTTCACATACTGGGCATGCTCGCGCGGGTTTGCCTCGGGATCGGGCTCCACCAGCTCGTCGCGGCGATCCTTTTCCAAGAAGGCCTTGTCGTGGCTCCATGTCTTGTACTCGGGCGTGTTGTGGTTGACGGCGTCGCAGGCCAGCGCCAGGTCGGGTACGCCATACATGTAGCCGTGGTCGGTAATGGCCACGGCGGGCATGCCCAGCTCTACGGCACGGTTGACCATATCCTGGATACGGGTTGCGCCGTCGAGCATGGAGAAAACAGTGTGATTGTGCAGATGGACGAATGCCATGTGATGAGCTCCGATGCGGGTTCGTGTTCTGACTGAACGATTTTACCGCACGGCGCGGATAGCACCCGAACCTAGCCAAACCAACACGGGTAGTCAATTTGGGACCTTCAAAAAGGGGAATGAGGGCATCCAGATATATCGAGTATTACTGGAACCCCGGCGATGCGCGGAATGATTTGTGACGAATAGTCATGTCCATCAAGAAGGCTCGACGCTTCGGATAGCTCGTCAATCGATATATCAATTCTTGGAGACCTGTATTCCAACCATTTTTAATGAAACAACGGCGGTAATTGCTATCGCGATTGCACCAATAATACCGAGCGCTATCTGAATGGGATATAACCCCAACACATGTCCAAATATGGAGAAAAACACTGCAGAAAAGAGAGCCCTTACCAGAGACGCGACGGAAAGGATCGTCGCGCGGAGATCGTCCGCTATCGCGTCTTGGATTAAGTTTTCCGAAGTGATGTACACCACTTCTGGGAGAAAACAAAGCACCATGCTAAGGCCAAACAAACACAGCGGATTTGAAGCAAACCACGGAAGAATCATGAAAAGGCCAACCTCCATTAGCATCGAGCCGAGCATGGTATTTCTTTTCCCGAAACGCAATGAGAAGAAATCTGCTGCAATGTAGGCCGTCGCATTTACTGCATAGGATGCACCGAAAAAGATTCCTATTATGGAGACGGGAGCATCAAATGCGTCGAATACCAACTGATTCAAGTTGTAATAACTCCCATAGAATCCATCGAGCATGCTTGTGCCGATTAGAAGAAGCAACACCGCAAAAGCGGATTCTCCAATGCACCAGGTTTCGCGTCTGAACATCTTGGCCGCGTCAAACCTTCCCTTTTCAGAGCTTTCAGAACGGGTCGCTTCCGTCCTCTCAATGGGATACAGAAGGAAAAGCTGCAGGAGATAGAAAACGGAGACACATACGTAGAGGGCGCTCCAAGATACTTGGGCAATGAAAGATCCGAGCACAATCGCCATTCCCGTAGCGATTGATTGCGCGGCAAGCAGCCGAGCGTTGATGGTGAGGAAACGCTCTCCTTGACCGGCATTCCGGGCAATTTCATATAAAAGTGCTTGTTCGGATCCCGATTGAAGGGAGTAGGCGAGTGCCTCAACAAGGGAAAGCACGACAAGAAAGGGACCTGAGAGCAACAGCATGCCAGCCGTATGGAAGAAAAGCAGCAGCACGCCCACTTGAATCGAAAACTTCTTTCCAAAGAAATCGCCTATCAGCCCTGTTGGCAGCTCGAGGACGACCGTTGTAATGTTAAACAGGGCTTGATAAAGCGCGATTTCCGTGACAGACATTCCTTTCTCCGCAAGGAAAAGTAGAAACACTCCCCGATTTAAAACAAATCCCGCGAGAACGAAAAAGGCGGAATAGAT
Organism: uncultured Collinsella sp.; assembly: GCA_900553215.1. Classification (GTDB taxonomy): domain Bacteria; phylum Actinomycetota; class Coriobacteriia; order Coriobacteriales; family Coriobacteriaceae; genus Collinsella. The sequence goes on along the minus strand of USCJ01000045.1, from coordinate 1,569 downwards.
GTGCAGTTGCGTAGCGGCATTCTTATTCATTTGGCACTTCCATCAACTACTTTTGTCGGGCCGCTCGCTACTGACTCGAAGCCTGAAGTGTTCACAGTTGATGTGAAGAGCGGTAAAGCTTTTGCACAGGGTATCAATGGAATACATCCGAAGCGTTTTCGGCAGTATCATCGGCGAAGGCGGGATTAGCCTTTACGCGGCGCTCACCCTCGATGTATTTGACGATTTGATCAATCGTCTGGTTGGCGTGGCTCTTGAGCTTGCGCTCATAGAAGAAGAGGCCGAGCTTGCCGCGCGTGCCAGACGTGTTGCCACCCACACCCTGAAAATCCTCGGTATAGGTGAGCTCGCAGGCACCATCGCCAGCAGGTGCAGCCTCATAGCGCATAGTATTGATGCCCGCCGCATACTGAAAACGGACCTCATAGAGACACGGGTAGTCAAAGTGCTTGATTTTAACCTTGATCGCCATGCCCTTGGCCTTGCCTTTTGCGGACTGGGCGCGCTTCTCGTACTTATAGCCGTTGAGCTTGTTGCGGCTGGGACGCTTGCCCGTGGCGTTCTCGATATCCTGCATGATAGACCCCGCCAGAGCGTCAAAAAGCTCCTCCGGCGTCACCTTAAGCGTTTTGGCGAGCTGCATGATGGCTCCTTATTCGTTTGAACCGTTCGAGCCATTGTACCGCCCCAGGCTCTCCCATGCGTTGCGGTGAAATGCGGACTGTTTGGCGGCTTTTTTGGCCAAAACAGTCCGTATTCCACCGCAAGTTATTGAGGGCTAGAGGCTGTAGGTGACCACCTGAGGCTCGCACGGGTTGGCGAGGTCGACTTGCTCCACGCGGACGAACTTGACGGTCACGGCCTCAAAGCCCGCCTTGTGCAAAACATCAGCGTAGACGCGCGCCTGCAGGGCGTGCCTCTCCTGCAGCTGTTCCGGCGTCTCGTCCGGCGTGCCACCCGTCTTGTAGTCGATGACCAGCGCGCATGACGAATCCGCCGGGTTCGTCGCCAAAGCATCGATGGCGCCCTCGGCATATGCACCGTAGCGAGCGATGTCCTCATCCTCGCAACCCAGCGAAAAGAACGGCACCTCGGCGCGAACGCACGGCCAGGCAAGCAGCTCGGCACGGACCGCCGACTTGAGCCAGCGATCCAGGGCAACGTCGAAGCGTTCGCGCTGTTCCGGCGTCAGGCGCCACAGGCGAGCCAGGGCGTCGGCACGCTCGGCGGGCAGCGCATCGGCACCCATCTCGATCAGCCACTGGCAGGCGGCATGGAACGCCGAGCCCAGCGCCATGGGGTTGCCGGCGGGCTCAACGGCGGCCACGCCTGCATCCGTCATCTCGGAACCATCCGACTCCGCATCATCGCCGGCCTCGTCCATGGGCGTGTGTGCCTCGGCGGCACGGTCCTCGGACTCGGCATGCAGCGCCGCGGCAATTGACGAGTAGCTGTACGAATCGCGCGCCGGATACGGGCAGGCGCCCATGCGCACGCCCACCGTCTGGGGATACACGAGCTCAAACGCATCGGGCTCGGGGTCGGCAGGGCCGGGAACGGCGGCGCGGG
>USCJ01000044.1 GCA_900553215.1 uncultured Collinsella sp. | reverse complement strand
GAGCGGATACTTAAACTCCAGCGATTGAATGACGCCGATCTTGCCCTTAAAACCGCCGTTGTGGAAGGCCAGCACGGCCTTGGCGTGGGCGAGCATCATGTTGTGCTCGCACTGGAAAGCCTCGGCCAGATGCGCCTTGACGCCGCCGGGGAAGGTGCCCTCGATGTAGGTGTTGGAGGCGTCGGCCCAGATCTCGTTAAAGGTGAACCAGTAGGTCACCTGGTCGGCGTACTCCTTAAAGCAAAAGGTGGCAAAGTCCACAAAGGCGTCGATGGTCTCGCGGTTGAGGAAGTCGCCCTTCTCAAAGAGGGGAAGCGGCGTGTCAAAGTGATGCAGCGTGACAAACGGCTCAACGTGGTGCTTGTGGCACTCGGCAAAGAGGTCGTGGTAGAACTGCACACCCTCGGCGTTGATCTCGCCGGTGCCGTTGGGGAAGATGCGGCTCCAGGCAATGGAGAGGCGGATGCCGTTGATGCCGAACTCCTCGCACAGCTCCAGGTCGACGGGGTACTGGTTGTAGAAGTCCGAAGCGGGATCGGGGGAAAAGCGCCCCTGGGCCTCCAGGAAGTCGTCCCAGGCAACCTTGCCCTTACCGTGAGTGCGGGTCTCGCCCTCTACCTGGTAGGCAGCAGTGGCGCCGCCAAAGACAAAGTCCTCGGGAAACTGCGCAGGCGGGTTGGTGACGCTAGCAGGGTTAACGGACATGATGATCCAATCGTCTAAATCGAAGGGCCAGCCGGTCTTGGATGGTCGGCTGGCCCTGGGCGTTGCTTACTTCGAGAGTTGCTCGGCTACGAAGGCGAGAGACTTATCGCCGTTCTGGGAGAGCTCGATGTATTGCTTACCGCGGCAGGCGACGCACTTGTTGCCCACGCGCTCGCAGTCCTTTTGCAGGTCTGCCAGGTAGCTTGCGGCCTGCGGGGCCAGGACGACCAGGTCAAAGTCGGGGAGCATATCCACGTGGTTGCCATAGGCCTCGGCAGCGGTTTCGAGGTTAATGCCGCGCTCCTTGGCAGCCTTGGCCAGCGCGTTGGCGAGCAGGCCCGAGGTTCCGCCACCCTGGCAGAGCACGAGCACGCGCTTGCCGTTGAGGTCGCTGGCGGTCGTAGCCTCGGCAGCGGGTGCTGTAGAAGCGGCAGGGGCGTCGGTCTTTACGACCTCGGCAGCGGCGCCGGCGGCAACACTCTTGGCGTCGGCCTTACCCTGGAAGGCGTCGTTGAGCTTGGCGGCCTTCTCGGCGTTCTTGGCGGCGAGCTCTTCCTGGGAAATCTCGGCCTCCTCGGCGCACTTCTGGGCGTCATAGGCACGGAAGAATGGGTAGTACAGGACAAAGTCGACGACCAAGATGAGGGCGAGCATCACAAAGGCGAGCGGTTGGAAGCCCAGACCCATGATGGTGCCGATGGGGCCGGGGACGGTCCAAGGCAGGGTGTACATAAAGCCGTTCATGCCCAAGAAGTCGATAAAGACCTTGAGGATCCAGATGTTGGCGATCGGGGCAAAGACAAACGGGACAAAGAAGACGGGGTTGAGCACGATGGGTGCGGCGAACAGCAGCGGCTCGTTGACGGCAAAGCACACGGGGACGATGGCGGCCTTGCCGACGGCGCGCATCTCCTGGGACTTGGCCAGGAAGCAAAACATAAAGACCAGGACGAGCGTGGCGCCGGTGCCGCCCATGCAGACGACGAAGTACTGGGCACCCTGCGTCAGGACGGCGGTGGCGTGCTCGCCGGCCTGGAATGCAGCCAGGTTGTCGGTCATGTTGGCAACGAGGGCGGCGGCGATGGCGGGCTCGACGATCGAGGGGCCGTGGACGCCGACAAACCAGAAGAGGCTCATGGCGCCGTAGATCACAGCGAGGCCGATGTAGCCATCGGCAGCGGTGAACAGGGGCTGGAACACTTGGATGACGCCCTGGGCAAAGCAGAAGCCAAAGGCAGCGCGGAAGACGATGTCAAAGACCCAAAAGACGGTGATGCAGACGGAGAAGGGGATGATGTCCTTAAAGGTCTGCGAGATGTTGGGCGGAACCTGCTCGGGCATCTTGACGGTGATGTTGCGCTTAATGAAGAACTTGTAGATGATGCCAGTCACAAACGCAGCGATAAAGGCGGTCAACAGGCCTTTGGAACCAAGGTAGGTGGTGTTGAAACCGCTGGCGGCGTCCGTGGCGATGGTGTCGCTCGAAAGGAGCAAGAAGCCGATGATGGCCGCGCACATGCACGAGATAAAGTTGATCTGGTTGTTCTTGGGCAGGTCGCGGTTCTGAGCGTCGGCGAAGTGCTTGGCCGTGGTGGCGGCGCAGGCGATGGCCAGGATGCCCATGGAGTAGTTGTAGCACTTCCACAGGGCGTTGTTGATGTCATCGGGCCAGTAGAAACCCCAGATGTTGGGGACCGAGGCTACCAGGCAGAAGATGGACGAGAAGATGATGATGGGGATGACGGAGATAAAGCCGTCGCGGATCGCCTTGAGGTACTTGTTGCGGGCGATCGCGTTGAAAAAGGGTTGGCCTTTTTCGATGGTGGCGATGAGTTGCTCCATGCAAAGCTCCTAAGAGTCGGTGGGTTGGCAACGATGGTAGCTTTTGACGATTGGTTGCCAAAATGTTGACGTTGCCATTTTGCGACACAAAAAAGGTGTGAACCGGTGGCCCCTGTGCCTTCGGACCGTCGATTCCTTGCGCGTAAACGTTTGAGCCGCCCGGTGGCTCTGTGTTTGCACAATGGCAACGTTAACATTTGGACGACAAAAGCCGTTCGGGGAAACGGAATTGTCGGTGAACGGTAGGTTTTGGGTGGTAAGCGTATTGTGGGGGAGGCGTTGGATATACTTGTAGGCGTTCAAAATGACTGCGCAGGATGTCTTCAATGGCATCGTTGACATAGAAAGATCGACCCATGGCCGCTGTTAAAAAATCGGTATCCGTCAAAGACGTGGCGCGCCTCGCGGGCGTCTCGGAGCAGACGGTCTCGCGCACCGTGCACGATTCGCCCAGCGTTCGCCCCGAGACCAAGGAGCGCGTGCGTGCCGCCATGCGCGAGCTCGGCTATCGTCCAAACTTTGCCGGCCGATCGCTGCGTCGGGGCAAGTTCAAGACGGTCGGCGTCGCCATGTTCAACATTACCGGTACCGGCAACCTCGATCGTATGGAGGGCTTTGCCGCCGCCGCCGACAAACACGGCTATGCCATCACCCTTACTAAAGTAGATGGACATCCTTATACCCTCGAGAGCGCATCAACGCGCATGAGCGCGCTTCCGGTGGACGGCATGGTTGTGATCATGAACCGCATGCCGGCGGACTTTGGCACCTTTGAGCCGCTGCCCGGTATGCAGACGGTGCTCGTTACCATGCTGGAGCACCCGTTGTGCTCGACGGTCGATAACGACCAGTTCGATTGCTCGCGCCAGGTGGTCGAGTACTTGCTGGGGCAGGGGCACAGGACCGTGCACTTTATCTCGTGCCCCGAGCGCTCGCTTTCGGGCATGCAACGCGAGGAGGGCTGGCGTGAGACATTGCGCGCGCATGGTATTGAGCCGCCGCGACTCGTCCGTGGCGATTGGACGGCACAGAGCGGGTATGCTGCCGGTCAGGCTCTGGCGGACGATCCGACCTGTACGGCCATTTATGCTTCCAACGACGCCATGGCCTACGGCTGCATTCGCGGGCTCGAGTCGCGCGGAAAGCGCGTGCCCGAGGACGTGAGCGTGGTGGGTGTTGATGACAGTCTGGGCGATATCGTGCCCGACCGTCGCCTGACCACCGTGCGCTTTGACAACAGGCGTGTCGGCATGTGGGCAGTCGATAAGATCGCCGGTGCCGAGGGGGGTGCGTCTGGCGTGGAGCACATGCTGATCCCCGGCGTGCTCGTAGAGGGCGATACGGTGCGCGATTTGCGCTAGGGCGCGGTCCTGTTTGGGTTTCCGTTAATCATGTTTGATATTGTTCGAAATGGTTTGGAAACCGTTCACGGGCGAAAATTGACCGTTCATAGCTTGAAATTATGTTTTGCGTTGTTCTTTTTTGTTTGAATGTTAATGTTTCTGCCATACAGAACGCAGCGCGTATGCCCGGACGCGATGCTCTCCATTGGTTCATATGTGAAAGGAACGCAATATGGCAACCAAAGAAGAAATCTCGATGGTTGGATTCGAGATCGTCGCATACGCAGGTGACGCCCAGACCGATCTGCTTGCAGCGCTCGATGCTGCTCGCGAGGGTGATTTTGAGAAGGCCGAGCAGCTGCACAAGGATGCCAGCGATGCGCTCATCGGTGCCCACGACACGCAGACCAAGCTGCTTTCGCAGGAGGCCGGCGGCGGCGAGATGGAGATGACCTTCATCATGGCTCACGCTCAGGACACTCTCATGACCACTATGATTCTGGAGAAGCAGACCCGCTTTACCATCGATGCCTACAAGCGCATCGCCGAGCTCGAGGCCAAGCTCGCCTAACGAGCTCTCACAACCAAGTCCCCTTCCAAAAGCTCTGCCGCTACCCGCGGCAGGGCTTTTTCTGTTCTCATCCAAGTTGCGGTGAAATAGGGACTGAATAGGGGCCGGCGGGCGCAAAACAATCCCTATCCCACCGCAACTCATTCCGAAGTAGTCATTGGGGACGTTCTTAAACGACTAGTCGTTGGGGACAGTCTTTGGGCGCTCTGCCGCCCTCCCGTTCGGTTTTTCGATGGGTGGGTATACTTCCATCCGCAATACAGGCCGGAATGAGGAGGTGTCCCAATGCCGGACAATGGATCGATTAAAAAGAGGGACGCGCACGAGATGGCTCAGGGGCGTCCTGTCCAGATAACCGAGCACACGACGGTAACAGAGCTGCAACCTAGCCTGTCCGATGTCGTGTGCGCAAACAAAAAGCTGCAGATTGGCTTTATCGTTGCGCTCGTGGTGCTGGCGTTGCTGTCGGGCTTTGTAGCTCGTCCGCATTTCGCCGATACCAAAACTTGGGACTCCACCATCGAGGTCATCGATCAAAAGAAAGGTAACGTACTGGCGCTCACGACCTCGTGCGTGGCGCTGTCTGCGGGCATTACCGCGCTGCCGGGTGATACGGGAACGCCGGTCGCCGAGCAGCTCGCGCAGCTTGCGGGTAACCTGGGCATCGTGCTCGCCGTGCTCTACCTCGAGAAATATTTGCTCACGATTTTGTGGTCGGTTGGCTTGGGCATCTTAATCCCGTTTGCGTTGGTGCTCTTTGCGGTGTCGCTCGGCATTCACGGGCGCTGGAGCACGAGCGCCGTCCTGCGCCGTGCGGCGACGCGCGTGCTGGTGGTTGCCGTGATCGGCATGGCGCTTGTGCCCGCGAGCGTATGGGTGTCGCAGAAGGTCGATGAAACGTATCGCGTAAGTATTGAACAAGCTGAGCAAAAGGCAGCGGACGCTGCGGAAAAGACCGATACCACGGACAAGTCAGGCGAGACCAGCTCGAAATCGAACAAGAAAAAGACCGAGTCCACAGAGTCCAAGAACGTGCTTGAACAGCTTGCCGACGGCGCCTCGAGCCTGTTCACGTCGGTAACCAGTGGTGCCAAGCAAATGACCGACGAGATCGTGCAACAGGTGACCGACCTAATTGAAGGCGTCATCGTGATGATCGTGACCTCGTGCGTTATCCCGCTGCTGGTGCTTGTGGCGTTTCTGTGGCTGGGCCACACCCTGCTGGGGATTGATATCTCCGGCCCGGCGAACTATTTGACGGGCCGCTTTCTGAGTGCTCCGTCCAAGCACGCCAAAAAGGGTGGGCAGTCTGAGTAGATAAAACGGCTGGATTTGCTGGGGCATACCGCCATAGGGCGGCCGAGATGCGTTCTCGGCCGCCCTTTCTATTTGTTGAATACGTGGCAGGCCGGGCCTTTCTCGAGCCCAAACGGTCGGCAATCATCCGTGAACGGTATTTGTTCAAAAAAGAACAAAGTTAAACAAATAATGGTTGCACCCGATGTTCGAATGTGTTCAAATAAACATGAACAGTGAAGAACCGCACATTCAGATGCCCGGACCTGAGCGCGATTCAACACTTCCAAACAGAAACTACGCACCTGCGTATCTCTCAAGGAGGATGTCATGAGGGTTGTAATCGCTTCCGATGCCGACGGTATGTCGATGAAGGAGTCCATCAAGGAGATGCTCATCGCCGACGGTCACGAGGTCGTCGACTATTCCGAGACCCCTGCCGCGGACTTTGTCGATTCCGCGACCGCCGTTGCCAAGGATCTGCTGGAGCACAAGGATTCCCAGGGCTTCGCATTCGATAAGTACGGCGTCGGCTCCTATATGGCCGCCGTCAAGATCAAGGGCATGGTCGTCGCCAACATTTCCGACGAGCGTTCCGCCTACATGACCCGTGAGCACAACGGCTCGCGCATGGTCACCATGGGCCCGGGCGTTGTGGGCACCGAGGTCGCCAAGAAGATCGCCCGCGAGTTCCTGCGCGCCCAGTACGCCGGCGGCCGTCACCAGATCCGTGTCGACATGCTCAACAAGATGGCCTAACGAGAGCCACCGAGAACTCGAACTTCTACCTCAACTTGTGAATTCAGACGAAAGGACGTTCTGATGAAGAAGACCATCGCAATCGGTTGCGACCATATCGTTACGGACGAGAAGATCTATCTGGCCGACCGCCTGGAGCAGGCTGGCTACAAGGTGCTCGACTGTGGCACCTACAGCCACACCCGTACGCACTATCCCATCTACGGTAAGGCCGTGGGCGAGGCTGTTGCCAGCGGCAAGGCCGACTTTGGCGTGGCCCTGTGCGGCACCGGCATCGGCATCACCAACGCCGTCAACAAGGTTCCCGGCGCCCGCTGCGCCCTGGTTCGCGACATGACCTCTGCCCTGTATGCCCGTCGCGAGCTTAACGCCAACATCGTGGGCTTTGGCGGCAAGATCACCGGCGAGTTCCTGATGGCCGACATTATGCTCGCCTTCCTGGAGGAGCCTTACGAGAAGACTCCCGAGCACGATGCCTTGATCGCCAAGATCGACGCCTGCAACAAGGCGGACGCCGAGGCTCAGGCCGACCCGCATTTCTTTGACGAGTTCCTGGAGAAGTGGGACCGCGGCGAGTATCACGACTAAGGAGGTTACGCGGTTTTGCCAAACCGCGTAACGGGTCGACGCTGCGAAGCCATCTGGCGGGCAATCTGCCGCTCAGCTTCGACGGCATGACCAGAAGGTCAATGCCGTCTCGCTTCACGGCACCTTGCCTCGCCAGCTGGCTTCTCGCTGATGTCTGAGTGACCTGTGGGGTTACCGCTGTTGTTGCGAAGATTTCTGATACGGCAAGCTGCTCCGATAACACGTTTGCTTGCTTGGCTTGAGCGCTTCGCTCTCGGCTGTACTTGGCGATTTGCAGCTTTTCAATTGACGGCTCGCGTTTCTGTGATGAGGCGCGGGCCGGTTTTCTATCAGCCCTATTGACTTGGCGGGCTGTCGTAAGAAAGGGAAGGCTCCTATGGAGTTTGTTCTTGATAACGGTTTGATTCGTGTGGCGTTGACCACGGCGGGCGGGTCGTTCACTTCTATTGCGGCCAACGGCCGTGAGTACCTGTGGCAGGGTGACCCGGCGGTCTGGTCTGGCCAGGCGCCCATTTGTTTCCCGATTTGCGGCGGCCTTCGTGACGGTCACGCAATGACCATGGGCGGCCGCGAGGTAAAGCTCGCCCGCCACGGCTTTGCTCGCAAGCAGGAGTGGAAGCTCGAGGAGCAGAGCGACAACATGGTTGCGCTGAGCCTAAGCTCTGCCGACCATGCCGAGTTGCTCGAGCAGTACCCGTATCCGTTTAAGATCGTTGCTCGTTACACGATCGATTCGGAAAAGGTGGCCGTGTCGTACGAGGTGACCAATGAGGGCACCGAGGACATGCCGTTCTTTGTGGGTGGCCACCCCGGCTTTAAGTGCCCGCTCGACGAGGGCGAGTCCTATGACGACTATGAGCTTCGTTTTGATCAGCGTGAGGCCGCCGAGCTCTGTACTGCCGTTCCCTCGACGGGCCTGATTGATGTCGAGCATCGCAGCAAAAACCCGATGGTCGGCCACGACCTGCCGCTGACCCACGAACTCTTTGACTTTGCCGAGACCATCTTCGACGTGCTCGAGAGCCGCGTGGTTACGCTAACCAAGAAAACCGAGGACAAGGGCGTGCGCCTAACGTTCCCCGATATGCCGTACCTGATTGTGTGGAGCAAGCCCGAGGGCGACTTTGTGGCCGTGGAACCGTGGGGCGGCCTGTCCACCTGCTCCGACGAGGATGATTTCCTCGAGCACAAGCGTGGCTGCCTGGTTGCCAAGCCGGGGGAGACCGTCACCCGCGGTTTTGAGATCGAGATCCTTTAACGAGCTATCGTATGTTTGGGGTGGGTCATGCCGCCCCGGAACAGGAGTTCAATATGATTCTGACCGTTACCATGAACCCGTCGATTGATACGCGCTATCAGCTCGACAAGCTGATCATCGACGACGTGAACCGCGTGACGCCTGAAAAGACCGCTGGCGGCAAGGGCCTCAACGTGAGCCGTGTGCTGCTGCAGTTGGGCGACGATGTGCTCGCGACCGGCCTGCTCGGCGGCCACATGGGTGCCTATATGGCCGAGCTTATGGATGCCGACGGCGTCAAGAACGACTTTGTGCCCATCGCCGGTGAGACGCGCATTTGCCTGAATATCCTGCACGAGGGCAATCAGACCGAGCTGCTGGAGAGCGGCCCGCAGATTGCGCCTGCCGAGCTCGAGGCCTTTACGGCCAAGTTCGCCGAGCTTGCAGCGAAGGCGGACGTCGTGACGCTTTCGGGTTCGCTACCGCGTGGTGTCGATGCCGGCTACTATGCCGAGCTCGTCAAGATCGCCGAGGAGGCGGGCGCCAAGGTGCTGCTCGACACCTCGGGCGCATCGCTGGAGGCCGCGCTGGAGTCCGACGCTAAGCCTGAGCTCGTAAAACCCAACCTGACCGAGATTAACGGCCTGCTGGGTACGTCCTTTACGACCGACGATGTCGATGCCCTGCGCGAGGCGCTTGCCGCCGATGGCCGCTTTGCCGGTATCCCCTGGGTTGTCGTTTCGATGGGTGCTGCCGGTTCGGTGGGCTTCCATGAGGGTCGCGCGTTCCGTGCCAAGACGCCCGCGATTGCGGCTGTGAACGCGACGGGTTCCGGCGACTCGACCATCGCTGGCTTTGCGCATGCCATTGCTGCTGGTGCCGACGATGTCACGGTGCTCAAGACCGCCAATACCTGCGGCAAGCTCAATGCCATGGATCCCAAGACCGGCCACCTGGTCATGGACCGCTGGGACGAGATCTACAACAACGTTGAGGTCGTAGAGTTGTAGCGGTTGCGACTCCTAA
>USCJ01000043.1 GCA_900553215.1 uncultured Collinsella sp. | reverse complement strand
GCCTTGTGTGACCTGTTGGGTGGGCGTTCGCATTTTCCCAGATAAAACCTGCCAAAACAAACCTGTCCCTTTTTGGCAGGTTTTTGCCTGGGGAGCGGTACCATACAGGCAATGTTTAAACGAGAAAGGTGGCTCCCATGGAACCTAAGCAGTACTACATCGGCATCGACGTCGGCGGCACTTCGGTTAAGGAGGGCCTGTTCGATGAGGATGGTAACCTGCTTGCCAAGGCCAGTGTCCCCACGCCTCCCATCGTTGACGCTGCGGGCTTTGCCGCGGTGACCGAGGCTATCGACCAGGTGGTCGCCAAGGCGCAGATTCCGCGCGCCTTTGTGGCGGGCATTGGCCTGGCTGTTCCGTGTCCCATCCCGGCTTCGGGCGATGCCAAGGTCAAGGCCAACATTGCCATTAACCTGCCTGAGCTTAGGATCGCCATTCAGGAGCACTGCCCCGACGCGGTCGTTAAGTACGAGAACGATGCCAACGCCGCTGCCATGGGCGAGGCCTGGCTCGGTTCTGCCAAGGGCGTGCAGAATGTGGTGATGGTCACCATCGGTACCGGCGTAGGCGGCGGCGTTATCGTCAACGGCGACGTGGTATCGGGCGTTGTGGGTGCCGGCGGCGAGATTGGCCACATGTGCCTGAATCCTGACGAGGAGCGCACCTGCGGCTGCGGCGGCCATGGCCACCTGGAGCAGTATTCCAGCGCCACCGGTGTGGTGAGCAACTACTTGGCCGAGTGCAAGAAGGCGGGCGTCGAGCCCATCGAGCTCACCGGCCCCTCCGATTCCAAGGACGTGTTCCAGGCCTGCCGCGAGGGTGACAAGCTTGCGCTGGCCGCGGCCGATACCATGGCCGATTATCTCGGTCATGCTCTGGCGCTTATCGCCAACGTGGTCGACCCCGAGATGTTTCTGATCGGCGGCGGCGCCTCTGCCTCGGCCGATGTCTACCTCGATGCGGTTCGCGAGCACTTTAAGCACTACGCGCTTTCTGCCTCGCGCGAGACGCCCATCAAGGTCGCCTCGCTCGGCAACGACGCCGGCATCATCGGTGCCGCCTACGTAGCCCTGCGCGCTGCCGGCAAATAGCTGGTGCGGGGGCAGGTTAGTTTGCACCACCGTGGTGCAGAGGAAGCAGACTTCGCCCCAACGCCTGCCCCAAATTGCGTCGCGGCCCTTCCATCTCATAGGGTTCGGCGTTAGCGTGCTACCATAGCTACGTCCAAGTACATATATCAAGTGGAGGATATCCATGGCAAACGTTCTTGTCTTTGGTCACCAGAACCCCGATAACGACGCCATCATGAGCGCCGTCGTCCTGTCCCAGCTGCTCAACCAGGTTGAGTATGCCGGCAACACCTACGAGGCTTGCGCCCTTGGTCAGCTTCCGGCAGAGTCTGCCAAGCTGCTCGCCGACGCCGGCATCGCCGAGCCCCGCGTGATTGATTCCGTCGAGGCCGGTCAGCTCGTCGTCCTCACCGACCACAACGAGTCTGCCCAGTCCGTCGCCGGCCTTAAGGACGCCACGGTCTTTGGCGTCGTCGACCATCACCGCATCGGCGATTTCGAGACCGCCGGCCCGCTGCACTACATCTGCCTGCCCTGGGGCTCCAGTTGCACCATCGTCACCAAGCTCGCCGGCGTGCTCGGCGTTGAGCTTTCCGACGTCCAAGCTAAGCTGCTGCTCTCGGCCATGATGACCGATACGCTCATGCTCAAGAGCCCCACCACCACCGATGTCGACCGCGCCGTTGCCGCCAAGCTCGGCGAGCAGGTGGGCGTCGACCCGGTCAAGTTTGGCATGGAGGTCTTCCTCACCCGTCCGTCCGGCTCCTTCACTGCAGCCGAGATGGTCGGCAACGACATCAAGATGTTCGAGCCCGCTGGCAAGAAGCTGCTCATCGGCCAGTACGAGACCGTCGACAAGAGCCGTGCGCTTGGCATGATTGACGAGATCCGCGAGGCCATGCGCGCCTACGCCGCCGAGAAGGGTGCCGACGGCATCGTCCTGTGCATCACCGACATCATGGAGGAGGGCTCGCAGGTCCTGCTCGAGGGCGAGACCGAGGCCGCTCAGAAGGGCCTGGGCATTGCCGACGAGCACGACGGCGTCTGGATGCCGGGTGTCCTCTCCCGTAAGAAGCAGGTCGCTGCCCCCATCATGGCCGCCTGCTAGGTTTTTTGACCTAACACCGACGACCGGATCGCGGAAGCCCCGCGCTCCGGTCGTTTTTTGTGCATGGAGCCACGCCTTCTCTTGGGCAGGGGCTCCCGTGCCGTTGAGCAAATAATGTTCAACCTGTGGTTCCGCTTTTCGGCCGCGCCTGCGTGCTTGTCGCGCAGGGTAGGCTAGATGCAAGCGTAATACGTTAGAGCGCGGCGCCGCCACTTGGGCGGGCCGTGCTTTTTTAAGACGGGAGCTTTCCCGTGAAAGGAGCCGCCCATGGCAGCAACTGAGCAGCTGTTTAACGTTCGTGAGCGCAAGCGCTTTGAACGTCACGACATCTGGGAGCGCATCGCCGAGAACGGCACGATTTCCGCTGCCGTCATGGTCTTCGCCGCCATCGCCGCCGTCATCTGCGCTAATACCGATGCCTACGAGGCCATCCATCACTTTTTGGAGACCCCGCTGTATGTGGGTCTGGGCAACCTTACGGCCGGTCTTACCGTTGAGCTTTTCGTCAACGACTTCCTCATGGCGATTTTCTTTTTGTTGGTGGGCATTGAGCTTAAGTACGAGATGACGGTCGGCGAGCTCAAGAATCCGCGTCAGGCCATGCTTCCCATGCTGGCGGCCGTGGGCGGCGTCGTCGTTCCCGCCTGCATCTACCTGATCTTTAACCATGCCGGCGCCCGCAACGGTTGGGCCATCCCCATGGCAACCGATATTGCCTTTGCGCTGGGCGTGCTATCGCTTTTGGGCAATCGCGTTCCCAACGGCGTGCGCGTGTTCTTCTCGACGCTCGCTATCGCCGACGACCTCATCTCCATCGCCGCCATCGCCATTTTCTACGGTCAGAGCCCCAATCCGTTTTGGTTGGGCGCCGCCGCGCTTGTGACCTGCGCGCTCGTGTGGCTCAACAAGACGCAGCATTACCGCCTTGCCCCGTACTCGGTGCTGGGCCTGCTGTTGTGGTTCTGCATGTTTAAGAGCGGCGTGCACGCCACGCTCGCCGGCGTCATCCTGGCCTTTACCATCCCGGCCAAGTGCGGTGTTAAGCTCGACAGCCTTACCGATTGGCTGGGCGAGTGCCTGCCGTTGCTCGATGACCGCTACGACGACGAGGCGCACATCCTGGGCCAGCACGACTTTACCGTCTCGACCACCAAGGTCGAGCGCGTCATGCACCGTGTGACCCCGCCGCTCATCCGCATGGAGCGTCTGATCTCCACGCCGGTCAACTTTGTGATCCTGCCGATCTTTGCGTTTGTCAACGCGCAGGTTCGCCTGGTGGGTGTGGATATGAGCACGCTGCTCACCGACCCGGTTACGCTCGGCGTGTACTTTGGCATGCTGCTGGGCAAGCCGATCGGTATCTTTGGCATGACGTTTGCCCTGGTTAAGCTCAAGATTTCCGAGTTGCCGCACAATGTCAACTGGCACATGATCGCCGGTGTGGGCATTCTGGGCGGTATCGGCTTTACCATGTCGATCCTCATCAGCGGCCTTGCCTTCCCGACGGCCCAGTTTGAGGTCTTGGCTGCAAAGGCCGCCATTCTTGCCGGTTCGGTCACCGCAGCCGTGCTCGGCATGATCTACATGAGTGTGATCTGCAAACATCCCGCGCACAAGGACGAGTAAGAGCACATACAAGTTTGTGCAAGTTTAAAAACGCCGCCTGTGAACACCATCACAGGCGGCGTTTAGTCATTGGATAGTCATTGGGGACGTACTTAAATGAGTGGTTCTATTCATTTAAGTACGTCCCCAATGAGTGGGTTTATTCCACGGTGCCGTAGACGGCGCCCCAGCCGTGGGCGGCCAAGGCGGAGTTGAGCTGGTCGCAAAGTGACTGGCGATCGTAATAGCCAGGCGGTAGCAGGTTGACGATTTCCATGAGATCGGGCGCCAGGTCCAAGATTTCGGCCTGTACGATCAGGTCCAGGCGGTCGATGGCATGGCGGTCGTAAAACAGCCCGTCGACCAAGCGCTGCAGGTCGCCGAATTCCTCGGCCCTAAACGAACCGTACTCCATAGTGCCTCCTTGGCCGCCCCGCGCCGGCATGCGCGGCGATGTCGTAATTCATTGCGATGGACTTAATCTATCACGGCTTCATACCGTTGCGGCGGTGGCGGTCTATACTTAGACGAACTGCAACGTACCGCTTCGCGAAAGGTCGCACCCATGCAGACGATCTACCAGAAGATGGAAACCACCGAACTCGATGCCGCCATCGAGGCGCTCAAAGCCGAGGTCGCCGAGGTCAAGGCCAAGGGCCTGGCGCTCGACATGGCCCGCGGCAAGCCGTCGCCCGCCCAGGTGGGCATCTCGCGCCCCATGCTTGATATCCTCAATGCCGACGCCGATCTGCACGACGGCAACGTCGACTGCTCCAACTACGGCTGCTTTGAGGGCATTCCCTCGGCACGCAAGTTGGCAGGGGAGTTCCTAGGTTGCCCCGCCGAGCAGACGCTCGTGCTGGGTTCGTCGAGCCTGCTGATCGAGCACGATATCGCCGGCATGTTCTGGCGCTGCGGCTCGTGCGGCAGCGACCCTTGGGAGGCTTACGAGGCAGCGCACGACGGCAAGAAGGTCAAGTTCCTGTGCCCGGTTCCCGGCTACGACCGCCACTTTGGCATTACCGCCGACCTGGGTATCGAGAACGTCCCCGTCGCGATGACCGAGGCCGGCCCCGACATGGACGAGGTCGAGCGCCTGGTTGCCGCCGACGACTCCATCAAGGGTATCTGGTGCGTGCCCAAGTATTCCAACCCCACGGGCATCACCTTTAGCGAGGACACCGTGCGCCGCCTGGTCGAGATGCCCACGGCCGCGCCCGATTTCCGTATTTTCTGGGACAACGCCTACTGCGTGCACGACCTGTACGACGAGACCGACGAGCTCGCAAACATCTTTGACCTCGCTCGCGCGGCGGGCACCGAGGACCGCGTGGTGGCCTTTGCCTCGACGTCCAAGATCACCTTCCCGGGCGCCGGCATCGGCTTTATCGGTGCGAGCCCCGCGGGTATCGCGGAGGTCTCCAAGCGCCTGAAGGCAGGCCTCATCAGCGCCGACAAGCTCAACCAGCTGCGTCACGTGCGCTTCCTTCCCACCATCGAGGCGGTCAAGGAGCACATGAAAAAGCATGCCGAGTTTTTGCGCCCGCGCTTTGAGGCCGTTGAGCGTAAGCTCACCGAGGGCCTGGGCGACACGGGTTGCGCCACCTGGACGCATCCCCGCGGCGGCTACTTTGTGAGCTTCGATGGTCCCGAGGGCTCGGCCCAAAAGGTCGCCGCGCTCTGCGCCGACTTGGGCGTCAAGCTCACGCCGGCCGGTGCTACCTGGCCCTATGGCAAGGACCCGCGCGACACCAACATCCGCATCGCGCCGAGCTACCCCACGGTCGAGGACCTGGAGGCCGCGCTCGACGTGCTGGTGCTGGCCGTTAAGCTCGTAGCAGCCGAGCTCGCGCGAGCGTGCCTAACGCGCGACTTCCGTACATTCCGCACTTTCGATACGCAAAGGAGCACATACATGGATTTGGGTATCTCCACCAACCCCACGCCGGAGCTCTACACCATCAAGGTGACCGGCGAAATCGACATCTCTAACGCCGACAGCCTGCGTAACGCCATCGACTTGGCGCTCGAGCAGCCCACCGAGGCCGTTGAGCTCGATTTTGCCCAGGTGAGCTATATCGATTCGACGGGCATTGGCGTGCTCGTGGGCGCCGCGCACCACGCGGTTGACCACCGCAAGCGCTTTAGCTGCACCAATGTGCAGCCCCCGGTGATGCGCGTGGTTCAGCTGTTGGGTGTCGACCAGGAGATTTCGATCACCGCTGCATAATCTTTGCCCCCAAAAGGGCGTGCCGTTTGGCATATGTTTGTGATGCGCTCGGACGTTTTGGCGTCCGGGCGCTATACTTGACCGAATGAATAGACGAGTTCCGGCCGAATGGCGCGGTGCGGGCTCGACTCACATCGAGCCTTGGAGGTATGTGTGTTTGGTATTGGAGAGGGTGAGCTCGCGATCATCGTGGTCTTCGGTTTTTTGCTGTTTGGCCCGGATAAGCTCCCGCAGATGGGCCGCACGATCGGCCGTGCCATCCGTCAGTTCCGCGAGACGCAGGAAAAGATGACGGCCGTTGTTCAGTCCGAGATTATCGATCCGGTGAGCGAGGCCGCGTCGGCCCCGGTCAAGCCCAAGAAGGCCGCTGCGACCGACGACGATTCCGATGCGGACGAGGATGCCGCCGAGACGGCAGCGCCCGCCAAGAAGGAGACCTTTGCCGAGCGTCGCGCTCGCCTTGCTGCCGAGAAGGCCGCAAGCGAGGGTGCTGCTGAGGGCGAAGGTGTTGCCGAGGGTGCAGAGTCTGCCGAGGCTACCGCCGCCGTCGAGCCCGAGCCTGCCGTCGAGCCCGAGCCCGAGCCGGCAGAGCCCACGACGGCCGACCTCTACGCCCGCCGTCCCCGCAAGCGCAAGGCCGTCGTCGACCAGCTCGCTCGTGAGCTCGAGGCCGAGGACGACGCCGCTGCCGAAGCCGCCGCCGATGCCTCGAAGGGAGGCGATGAGTAATGCCTATCGGACCTGCGCGAATGCCGCTCTTCGATCACCTGGGAGAGCTCCGTCGCCGTCTGACCATCGTGGTCGTTTCGGTGTTTGCCGCCGCTATCGTGCTGTACTTCGCCACGCCCGTGGTGCTCGATATCCTGGAAGACCCCATTCGCTCCTTTGTGCCGGACGGTAAGTTCTACATCACCACCACGCTCGGCGGCTTTGGCCTGCGCTTTTCGCTGGCCATCAAAATGGCCGTGGTCATGTGCACGCCTATGATTATCTGGCAGATTCTGGCGTTTTTCCTGCCGGCGCTTCGCCCCAACGAGCGCAAGTGGGTCGTGCCCACGGTGCTCGCCTCGACGGTGCTGTTCTTCTTGGGCGCAATCTTTTGCTACTTCATCATCATCCCGGCGGGCTTTGAGTGGCTCATCGGCGAGACCTCGGCCGTCGCTACGGCGCTGCCCGACCTGGAGAACTACGTCAACATGGAGCTGCTCTTTATGATCGGCTTTGGCGTGGCGTTTGAGCTGCCGCTCATTATCTTCTATCTGTCCGTTTTCCACATCGTATCCTATGCGGCCTTCCGCAGCGCCTGGCGATACGTGTACGTAGGCCTGCTCGTGGGTTCGGCTGTGATTACGCCCGACGGCTCGCCCGTTACGCTGGGTCTCATGTATGGCGCCCTGCTCTCGCTCTACGAGATTTCGCTCGCCATCGCTCGCGTGGTCATTACCGCGCGCGAGGGTAAGGAGGGCTTGTTTGTGAGCCGTCTGGACCTGTTCTCGGACGACGAGGACGACGAGGAGTAAATCGGTATGCACGAGGTTGGCATTGTCAACGGCATACTCGATACAGTGATTCGCGCGGCGCGTGGGGCGGGGGCCTCGCGCGCCGTTTTGGTAACGCTGCGTATCGGGGATATGACCGAGGTCGTGCGCGAGGCGCTCGACTTTGCGTGGGAGACGTTTCGCGACGAGGACCCGCTCACGCGCGGCTGCGAGCTTGCCGTGGAGGAGGTCCATCCACAAAGCGAGTGCCTGGACTGCGGCGAGGTCTTTGAGCACGACCGTTTCCATTGTCGCTGCCCTCAGTGTGGCGGCGCCAACGTACGTCTTCTGCACGGCCGTGAGCTCGATATCGCAAGTATCGAAATCGAAACCCCCGACGATTAGCCCGCTAGCCATCTAGCGATGGGGTATAAAGGGGCCAAAGTAAGGAGCGCTAAGTATGGCCGAGAAAACGATTGATATCGCGTCGCCGATTCTGTCGCGCAACGAGCGCCTGGCAGATCAGCTGCGTCAGCGATTTAAAGAGACAAACACCTATGTGATCAACGTCTTGTCGAGCCCCGGTTCGGGCAAGACCACCACGATTTTGGGCACCAACGAGCGCCTGCGCGACAAGGCGGGCCTGCGTTGCGCCGTCATCGAGGGCGATATCGCCTCGGACGTCGACGCCATTACCATGAAGGAAGCCGGCATGCCCGCCATCCAGATCAACACGGGCGGCCTGTGCCACCTCGAGGGCAACATGATCATGGAGGCCGTCGACGCCTTCGACCAGGCCGTCGGTCTGGAGAACATCGACGTCATCTTTATCGAAAATGTGGGTAACCTGGTCTGCCCGGTCGACTTTGACCTGGGTGAGAACCTGTCCATCATGATCCTCTCGGTGCCCGAGGGCGACGACAAGCCCATCAAGTACCCGGGCATCTTCCAGCATGCCGGCGCGCAGCTGCTCAACAAGGTCGATGTGGCCCCGGCTTTCGATTTTGACATGGATAGGTATACTAAGACACTCGATGACCTCAATCCGCAGGCGCCGCGGTTTGCCGTGAGCGCGCGCAAGGGCGAGGGCATGGATGCCTGGTGCGATTGGCTCATCGGGCAGATTGAGCAAGCAAGGGCGTAAGTCGGCCGCCATGAGCGCGGGCGTAGCCGCAGAGACACGAGATAGGAGCCTCTTTTGAAGCTCATCATCGCAGAGAAAAACGACGCCGCGCGTCAGATTGCCGAGCGTCTGTCCACGGGCAAACCCAAAAAGGACAAGGTGTACAACACCGCCATCTACCGTTTTGAGTGGAAGGGCGAGGAGTGCGTGACCATCGGCCTTGCCGGTCACATCCTTGCGCCCGATTTTTGCGACAGCGTGCTGTTCGATAAAAAGCTGGGCTGGTATTCGGTCACGGAGGACGGTGAGATGCTGCCGGCCGATATGCCCGATGGCTTGGCCCGCCCGCCGTACGACACCAAGCGCAAGCCGTTTCTTGCCGATGGTATCTCCATCAAGGGCTGGAAGCTCGAGAGCCTGCCTTACCTCACCTGGGCGCCCGTCATTAAGCTGCCGGCCGAGAAGGAGCTCATCCGCTCGCTCAAGAACCTTGCCAAGAAGTCCGACAGCGTCATTATCGCCACGGACTTCGACCGTGAGGGCGAGCTGATCGGCTCTGATGCGCTCACGTGCATTCGTGAGGTGAACGAAGAGGCGCCGGTCAGCCGCGCACGCTATTCGGCCATCACGAAAGAAGAGATCACGCGTGCTTTCACGAACCTGGTCGAGCTTGATGTCGATCTGGCCCAAGCAGGTGCATCAAGGCAGGATATCGACCTTATTTGGGGCGCGGTGCTCACGCGCTACCTTACGCTCGTGAAGTTCGCAGGTTATGGTAACGTGCGCTCTTCGGGTCGCGTGCAGACGCCAACCTTGGCGCTTATCGTTGCGCGTGAACGTGAACGTTTGGCGTTCGTGCCCGAAGACTATTGGGTCATCAAGGGAGTTCTCGGCGAATCATGCAACTGCGCGATTCAAGGTCGAGAGCGAAGCTGATCAGGTCATGGAGCATGTCGCAAGTGCTACGAGCGCGCGCGTTGCAGCGATCGAAAAGAAGCAACGCAAGCAGGCTGCTCCTGTTCCGTTCAATACCACCTCGCTCATGGCGGCTGCAAGCGCTGAGGGCCTCACCCCTGCGCGCACCATGCGCCTTGCCGAGAGCCTTTACATGGATGGTTTCATCTCGTATCCGCGCGTCGATAATACGGTCTACCCTTCATCG
>USCJ01000042.1 GCA_900553215.1 uncultured Collinsella sp. | reverse complement strand
TCCTGGTCGAGGTTGATGACCTTTGCGTAGCAGCCGCCTTCGAAGTTGAAGATACCATCGTCATCCCAGCCGTGCTCATCATCGCCGATCAGCAGGCGCTTCGGATCCGTCGACAGCGTCGTCTTGCCCGTGCCAGCCGGGCCGTACAGAATCACGCTCGAAAGCACGTCATGCTCAATCGCGGCGCGCAGCCACGAGCCCTTACCGACGGCCTTTTGCTGGCCCACATACTCGTCGAGCGAATTGGGGCGCATACGCACCGCAAGCGGCGCATTTTTAAAGGAGCGCTCGCGCGTCGAAGCAGAAAAAAGGTCGTCCATAGCCATCCCGTGCATTAATCAAAATCGTTGTTGACCAATAGTATACCGAAAGGATACGAACTACCGTTCGTTAATATAGGTGCGGTGCGGAAACTTTAGACCTGGGAACAATTTGCTCGTCAGCTCGCAGAAATAACCATCCGTCATGCTTGCGATGTAATCGACGACGGCCTGATCCTTGTCGTCCTGCCAGGCATAGGTGCGATCGTAGTAGGAAAGCTGCTGCTCAATGCGCGAAACATGATGCTTAAAGATGTAAGAGAACTCGTCGCCTTTATTTAGATCCTGCAGGCAACGGTCGTAGAGCTTTTCGAAAGCCTCACGCAACTCTGCCTCAGAATCGCCTTCGATACCGCCCTTGCTATAGATCTTCTCGTAGTTCTCGCGCTTCGCCCGGCGGATCTCCTCAAACAGGTCCTCGCTCATCTCGATACGCGGTTTGCCATAGCTATGCTCAACGATATCGATGGAAGCGTGCGTGAGAATCCAGCTGTTATAGGCGCCGCCCCGACCATCGTCAAAAGCGTCGGGCGACAGCAGGCCCGCCGCAATGGCGTCCTGACGATCACGACCGACGTAGGCGAGGATATCCGAGATACGCACCACACAGCCCTCGAGGGTCATGGGGCGCAGGTGCTCGATCGCGCCATAGCCCGTGGCGATGCAGTCCTCGACGGTACGGTCGAACTGGTCAAACGACGCCATGTCCGAGAGTTCAAAGACACGCTGCTCGTACTCGCCGTTATGGCACAGCACGCCGTCGAGCGTCTGGAGCGACACGTTGCGGCCGTACAGCGCGTCGAGCACGCGGACGGACTGCACGTTATGGAAAAAATAACGACCCGTACGCTCGTGATAGATTTCGTTGAGGAAACGCTCGCCGGCATGGCCAAAGGGCGTGTGGCCCAAATCGTGGCCCAGGCCAATCGCCTCGATCAAATCGCTGTTGAGGCCCAGGGCACGGCCGATATCGCGGGCAATGCGCGAGACGAGCTGCACATGAAGGCCGCGCCGCGACAGGTCGTCGTTGCTGCGAAAGCTAAAGACCTGCGTTTTGCCTGCATAACGCGTGTACGCAGGAAGATGAAGAATCTTTTCGGTATCGCGCATAAACGCCGGACGCATAAGCGTGCCTTTGTCGGCAGCGCGATCTATACGACGAATGACCTGGTCGTCGCAGCATCGATAAGGATTAACGACACCCGAGGCGCGGTCGGCGGCGATACGCTCGACCAGCTCGGGCGACAACGCCGCGGGAATGCGGTCCATGCGCGCCTTAATGACGGCCGTTTCTTGATTAGTTGCCATGGCATGCTCCTTAAAAAGGATGCGCAATCGGTTACAATGTCTAGCCCACGACCTCGATTATGGCAAATATCGGCACCAAAAACGGGAGCAATGGCAGGGAGCGCGATTTTGTAAAGAGGCAGGAGAGGGCCAGGACCAGGAGCGCGACGGCAAATGCCACGATGCCGCCCAGAGGGTCGAGCGTGCAAAGCGCGAAAAGCGCCTTGGCATCCCCCATGCCGATGCCGGGGGCCTGGCGGAAACGCCGCCAAAGCGACTCGGTCAGCACAAGGGAAAGGTACACGATAACGGCAGGACCGGCGTGGTCAAGCGCCGTGTTCAAGCCCCTGTCCAGCCAAACGCCTGCAAACGCCGCCACGGCGCATGCGGCGGCAAGCGCGTTGGGAAACAGCCGTTCACGGACATCAATCACCGCACCGGCAAAGGCGCAGATCCAAAAGGGAATATAGACCATTGAACACCTCCCGGGGCAGTCACTCAAAAGCAAAAACCACCACAGAGGTGCCTGTCCCCTTCGTGGTGGTTTTGGTGGTGGTTATTTAGCGCCCTGCATGACCTCGTCGAGGGTAACGCTGACGGCATGCTGCGTCGGGACCCAGTCGACCTTCAGGAACAACGCAGCCACCGTAATGGGGATATAGCTGAACATAAAGATCGGGAAGGTAAACAGGTTGGTCACCAGGCGCCACTTTTGCGCGCAATGGATGTGCTTGTACTCGAAGATAGTCGTGAGCAGCGCCAGGATAAAGAAGGTCTGATACATCATGACGAAGGTCATGATGAGCGAAGCGGCACAAGCCTGCATCTCGACTTCGGTAGCCAAGAAGCCGTGTGAGAGTCCACCCACGATGAGGAACGTCGCGTTGGCGAGCATGGAAATCAGGGACAGAAGCATGCCCGGAGCGATGGTCATAAACATGTCGTAGGCGGCAAAGCGATGGTAACGGAAGGTCGACTTGACCAAGTGCTTACCATATGTAAAGAACACCTGATAAAAGCCCTTGGTCCAGCGCATACGCTGCTTCCAGGATGCCTTGAACGTCACGGGTTGCTCGTCAAAGAACTCTGCCGGCGCATAACCGATGCGGATGCCGTGAATGGCGCAGAACGTGGTGAACTGAATGTCCTCGGTCAGCGTGTGGAACTGCCAGCCGTGCATGCCCTCAATAACACTGGCGGAGATGAGGTAGCCCGAACCCGAGACGGCGCAAGAAGTCTTGCAGATGTTGCGCGCGTTGTTGAGAAAGCGTGCCTCGCGCAGATACCAGGTGGCATTAGCTGCCGAGATCCACGAGCTGCCGAAGTTCTTGGAGTTGCGGTAGCTTGTGACCACATGGAAGCCCTGGTCAAAGGCGTCATTCATCTTGGATACGTAATCGCGGGAGATAACGTTATCGGCGTCAAAAATAAAGTAGCCCTCAAAGGTATCGGGATACTCGTTAAGAATGCGGTCAAAACCAAAGTCCATGACCCAGCTCTTACCCTTACGGGCCAGGTCGTTACGCTCATAGACGATGGCGCCAGCCTCGCGAGCGAGCTGCGCCGTGTTATCGGTGCAGGCATCGGCAACCACGAAGACCTCGATAAGCTCGGACGGATAGTCCTGGTCTTTGATGGAGCGCACGAGATTGGCAATTACCGCCTCCTCGTTATGCGCCGCAATAAAGAAGGCATAGCGATGGAGCTTTTTGGCCTTGGGAGGTGCGACCTCACCGCGCAGGGCGCCAATGACAAAGAAGACCACCTGGTACAGAAAGCAGACCGTGAGCAGCGTAACCACAATCTGGTTAAAGATCACGATGGGCGTGTTGGTTTGTAAAAAGGCGAGCATGCAGGCTCCCAGGAACGCGTTACGTAAACAACCCTATATCTTACCGCAGGCTAGGGGCGTTCAAGAAACCACCTAATACTAACTAGGCTTCGAGAAGACCGAGCTGCGGAACGATTTCATCTCCAGCGGCCGTGCGACCGAGCGAGCGCGGAGCCAGATCATCCAAAACCGCCGCAAGGTCCCACGGCAGCTCGTCGCGGCACTCAATGCGCTCCCCCGTCACGGGATGATCGAACGCCACACGCCAGGAATGGAGGAACTGCCTGGTCAGGCCCTGATCGGCGCGCGCATCGCACTTGCCGTAAAGCGGATCGCCCACGCAAGCGTGGTTGATATGGCGCATGTGCACACGAATCTGATGCGTGCGGCCGGTAAAAAGGTGGCACTCGACGAGCGTGTAGCCGTCGTCGAAACGCGTGGAATCAAAGCGCTCGAGCACCTTGAAGGTCGTGATGGCCTGGCGCGCAAAGGGGTCATCAGAAACCGCCATCTTCACGCGGTCGCGCGTTGAGCGGGCAATACCGGTGTTGATAGTGCCCTCGTCCATGGCGATGTGTCCGTGAACGAGCGTAATGTAGCGGCGGTCGAGCGTACGCGTACGGATGAGATTTTGAAGCGCGCGCTGGGTGTCGTCGTCTTTTGCCGCGAGCATAAGGCCCGAGGTATCGCGATCCAGGCGATGCACGATGCCGGGGCGGTCCTCACCCTGCACGGTGCCCAGATGGTCGATACCGCAGTGATAGACCAGGGCATTCGCGAGCGTACCGCTCTCATGACCATGCGCAGGATGGCACACCAGGCCGCGCTGCTTGGAAAGCACGATGAGGTAATCGTCCTCGTAGCGGATATCGAGGGGAATGGCCTCGGGAATCACGTCAGTCGGATCGTGAGGCTCGGGCAGGTCAACCGAGATGCGGTCACCGGCGCGTACGGCATACTTTTTTGACAAACAGGTCTCGCCGTTCACGATTACGGCGCCGCCCTCGATCAGATGCGCGCAGGCAGAGCGCGTAGGGCAGCCGTCATTGGCGCCCAGATAGGCGTCAAGGCGCTGACCAGCGGCATCGTCGGCAACAAGGATATGGATGTCGGCCATTAGCGCTCATTCCTTTCGCGAATCTTGCGGGCACGCTCCCCACGCTGCTTGGCTTTGCGCTTGGCGCGGGCCTCGTCACGCTCACGCTCCGCCGCGGCGACCGCCGCCGATAGGTTCATCTTGGCCGTCAGTTCCTGTTCGCGCAGCTGAGCACGCAGACCCTCGGCCTCCTGCTCGGACTGAGCCTTTGCGACGGAAAACTTCTCCTGAACCTTCGCGCGATAGTCAGCAAGCGTACGTTCGGCCTCGCTGCGAGCGGCCTCGAGCTCACGCTGCGACTCGGCCGCAGCAGCAGCAAGCGCCATCTCCTGGGCCTTGTCCGCCGCGGCGAGCCTGGCTTGCAGCTCGGCAATCTGGGCATCACGTGCGGACAGGTCGTTTTGAGCAGCATTGCGTGCCGCTGCCTCGGCAAGCCTGGCTTCATCATCTTTGCGCCCCAACTGCGCACGCAGGTTGTCGATCTCGCGCTGCAGTTCGGCATTCTCCTTTTGAGCATCGGCGCGGGCCTCAACCGCCGCGCGCTGGCTTGCACTCTCGCGCTCTGCAGTAGCGCCTTCGAGCTTGGCGCGCAGCTTGGCAAGCTCGGCATCGCGCTTGGCGACCTCTTGCGCCAGCTGTTGAGCTGCGGCGTTCTTCTGCTCGATAAGCTGGGCGTTACGCTGGGACTCTGCCTTTTGCAAAGCGGCCGTCGAACGCGAGCGCTCAAGCTCCAGCGCCTGCTCGCCCTCGCGCTGGACCGCCTTCACACGCTCATCCAGATCGCGCGAAAACTCGGCATTGCGCACTTGTTTGACGATATCCGCATAGCCGGACGCATCGACCTTAAAAACTTCGCCGCAATGCGGGCACTTAATCTCGTTCATAGCAGCTCCTCGATGGACGCAAACTTCAACTGCCTTCACTCTACCGCGCCGCGCGGACAAATAAGTCGCCGCTACCAGAATGACTACGGCGCCAGAACCACCACAAAGGTGCCTGTCCCCTTCGTGGCGGTTTGCGAGCTACAGGCCAAAGAAATTCAGGATCTGGTCTCGGCTTACGGGCTTGTAGTTGTTGGCGTCGAGGCCCACATCGTAGCGGTAAATGGGGCGCTCGCGATCGCGGTTGCGCGCGTTGACGCGGTCTCCCCTGCTGTGGATATGTCCGTGCAGCATGATGGCACCGCGCGCCTTGCCATTCCAGCTGAGCATGGGGTAGTGGCTCATCACCAGACGATGGCCCTTGGCATAGCCCGGGGCAACCTCCAGGTAATCGCGCACCTCATCCCAAATCTGCGGTACGTCCGGATCTTCCCAATCGCCGTCATGGTTGCCACGAATGAGCGCCACGTTCTGGCATTTGATACGCTCGCGCAGGCGCACTGCCTCCGCCAGGGGCAAACGATAGGTAAAGTCACCCAAAATATAGAGACGGTCGTCCGTCGCCACGCACTCATTGATGGCATCGATGACCTTGCGGTTCATCTCCTCGACCGAATCAAACGGCCGATCCATATCGTGCAAGATATTCGTATCGCCCAGATGCAGGTCGGCGGTAAACCACATCATCGTCTGTATCCTCATTTCGCAACGTGTCTAACACGTGCCTAGTATACAGACGCTTTGGCGCGTCGGTTAGCCAAAGAGCCCGCCGAACGGACCTCGGCGGCGTTTGTCTTTCTTTTTCGACGCGTCACCCTGGGCGTTCTTGTCCTGCCGCTTCTTCCGGTCCTGCTCCAGCTCATCATCGTCGAGCAGCATATCCCACTCAAACGGGTCATCCGTCAGATTAAACAGACCATCGTCATCAAACATGGCAGCCTCCCTCACCGATTAGCGGGCATCCACCACATAGAGGCCAACGCGCACCTGATGCCACGGGCTGCACTCGGGAGCAACCTGCTGCACACGGGCTTCAAATACGTCCCCATGCCCGTAATACATCATCAAGGACAGCGGGCCAACCTCGTCTCCCGGAACATAGCCAAGCTTGGTGTTGCCGTAATAGATCGCAACCGCCTCGGGGTCATGGGGATTATCGCGCTCGGCACACAGCGTCAGCTTATCGCCCACTTTAAGATCGCCCAAGACCAAGGCGCCATCGGCATACTGAAATCCTGCAATATGAAACGACAAAAGAACACGTGAAGGCTCGTACATGGCAACTCCTCTAACGACCGAATAAACCGGCACTTAACCTTACTGAGAAGCTTACGGGCCCGTGCGGACAATATTTCACCCGCTCGCACCTTTCACCCATTTGCTGCAACGCTTGCGAGACAGAGCGCTTGCAGATAAGATAGAGGCACGGATGGCACCCGTTGCAGCGGGTCTTGCCAACTCCAGTGCACGTTTGCATCGTGAGAAGTGGCCGTCTTCGCTTACGCGGGGGCGGCCATTTTGCTTGTCTCTAAGTCATCTGATTCTAATGCACAAACATGCGCACGAACTTGTGCTTCCAGCTTGCGTAAGGGGCATAGCGGAACGGCACGTCCAGCCACGTTGCCTTGTTCACGATGCTCTTCTTGTGGCTAAACGTATCGAAGCTCTCGCGTCCATGGTACTGTCCCATACCGCTCGCCCCCATGCCGCCAAAGCCCATATGGCTCGTGGCCAAATGCATAATGGTGTCATTAACACAGCCACCACCAAAGGGCACGTAACGCACAAAGCGCTGCTGAACCTCACGGTCCTGGCTAAAGATATACAGGGCCAGCGGCGTCGGACGATCCGTAATAAACGTCTCGGCCTCGTCTAGGCTCTCAAACGTCAGCACCGGCAAGATGGGGCCGAAAATCTCCTCCTGCATCACGGCGTCATCGGGGGACACGCCGTCTAGGATCGTCGGCTCAATCTTGAGCGACGACTCGCGCGCGGTACCTCCCAGCACGACCTTATCGGGATCGATCAGCCCGCGCACGCGCGCAAAATGCTTGGCGTTGACGATATGCCCGTAATCCTCGTTATCGAGCGGATGCTCTCCAAACATACGGCGGGCCTCCTCCTTGATGAGACCCAGCAGCTCGTCGTGCACGCGCGTATCGACCAGCAGGTAGTCGGGCGCCACGCAGGTCTGCCCCACGTTGAGCCATTTACCAAAGGCGATACGGCGTACCGCGACCTTCAAGTTAGCCGTCGCATCCACGATGCAGGGACTCTTTCCGCCCAGCTCAAGCGTCACGGGTGTGAGGTTTTTACTTGCACGCTCCATGACGAGCTTGCCGACCGGAACGCTACCGGTAAAGAAGATCTTGTCCCAGCACTCATCGAGCAACGCTTCGTTTTCGGCACGCCCGCCTTCGACGACCGTCACCAAGCGCGGATCAAATGCCTCTTCACAGATTTGCTTGAGCACCGCGCTCGATGCCGGAGCATAGGCGCTCGGCTTGATGACCACGGTATTGCCCGCGGCAAGGGCGCCGGCGAGTGGCTCGAGCGTCAGTAAAAACGGGTAGTTCCACGGAGCCATGATGAGTGTGACGCCATAGGGCACGGACTGCGTCTTGCACACACTCACGGCGTTGGCGAGGTCACACGGACGCAGGCGCGAGCGACTCCATCGAGCCACATGCGCAATCTGATAACGAATCTCGGAAAGCGAGGTGCCGATCTCGCACATATACGCCTCGTCATGCGACTTTCCCAAATCGGTCTTGAGCGCATGGGCAATATCGGCCTCGTGGGCCCGCACCGCATCGCGTAAACTCACGAGCGCACGACGTCGAGCATCGACATCAAACGTGGCGTGCGTCTTAAAATAGGCGCGCTGATCGGCAACGATACGCGCGATTTCCTCGGTGTTCATGGGCCCTCCTAGTTCTCGTCTTCAAACATACCACCCGCAACGACCTCGTACATATGCTCGAGCTCCAAACGGTCCATTAAAAGCGGAACGGGGTACAGGGGATTGGCCTCGGCATCGGCATGGGCCGCCATTTGTGGAATATCGGAGCGGCGAATGCCCGTCACATATTTGGGTATGCCCAAGGCGGCATTCATGCGGTCGACCCAGTCGATAAAGGCTTCGGCCGCCAAGCTGTCCCGCGCGTTAGCCGGCGCGATACCGGCCATGCGGGCGAGGTCGGCGAGTTTAGGAGCAGCGGCTTCGCCATAGGCACGAAGCATGTGCGGCAGGATGATCGCGTTGGCCAAACCGTGCGGAACTCCGTATCGGCCGCCCAGACTGTGCGCGATGGCATGCACATATCCGACATAGGAGCGGGTAAACGCAACGCCCGCCTTATGCGCAGCCGAAAGCATATTGCGACGCGCACGCATGTCGTCGCCATGCTCATAGGCCTCGAGCAAATTGTCGCGGATGAGCTGCACCGCCTGACGCGCCATCTTGCGCGTGTAGGGCGTGGTGCTGCGGCCGATAATGGCCTCGACAGCATGCGTCAGGGCATCCATACCCGTCTGCCCCGTAATGGAGGCGGGCAGGCCACGTGTAAACTCGGGGTCGTGTACCGCAAAGCGCGGGATCAGCACAAAGTCGTTAATGGGGTACTTGTAGTGCGTCTCGTCATCGGTAATGACCGCTGCAAGCGTGACCTCGCTTCCCGTGCCCGCCGTGGTGGGGACGGCGATGAGCAGCGGCAGGAGACGGTGGACGCGCAACAGGCCGCGCATCTTGTTGATGGGCTTATTTGGCTGTGCGACGCGTGCGCCCACGCCCTTGGCACAGTCCATGGCCGAACCGCCGCCAAAGCCGATAATGGCCTGGCAGGCGCTCTCGCGATACAGGGACGCCGCTTCCTCCACGTTTGAGACCGTGGGGTTCGCACGCGTTTCGGCATAGACCGTAACGCCAATTCCCTTGGACGCGAGCGCCGTCTCGAGCGGCGCCGTGAGCCCCAGACGGGCAATACCGGGGTCCGTCACGATAAGAACCCGCTGTATCGAGCGCTTTTGAAGCACCGCGGGCACGTCCTCGGCATGCTCCAAAATGCGCGGCTCGGTATAGGGCAGGATCGGCAATGCGATGCGAAAAACCGTCTGATATGTTCGGCACCAGGCACGACGGGCTAGATGCATAAAGGAAACTCCCTCATTTGTTGATTGGTTAACATTTGCTCGACCGATTGTACTTATCGGAGGTCTCGAGCGGCCTAGCAATCGTTAATCAATCAACATCTTCACATGCCCAAAATTGTTTTATTAAAAATCATTCCTAATAGGCTTCACATTCGGTCGCATTTATGGATAATAGAACTCGTCAAGACGCACGTCCGGAGAGGGCCCTTACGGGACCGGACGAGCGCGCCATCGCCATCGATCGAAAGGATCGAATTATGAAGTTTGTTTGCCCCGTTTGCGGTTATGTGGAAGAGTTCGACGGCGACCAGCTGCCCGAGGATTTCAAGTGCCCCCAGTGCGGCGTTCCCGGCTCTCGCTTCCTGAAGCAGGAGGAGGGTCAGCTCGAGTGGGCTGCCGAGCACGTCGTGGGCGTCGCCAAGATGGAGGGCGTCTCCGAGGACATCGTTGTTGACCTGCGCGCCAACTTTGAGGGCGAGTGCTCTGAGGTCGGTATGTACCTGGCCATGGCTCGCGTCGCTCATCGCGAGGGCTATCCC